>CAVEWO010000079.1:0-6403 GCA_963619345.1 Bacteroidaceae bacterium | reverse complement strand
ATCTGCATCGTCAGTTTTTACCGCGTCTGCTTTATCTTCTTTATCTGCGTCTTCTGTATCCTGCACGAGGGCTGCCTTCTTAGATTTCTTTGCCTGCTTTTTCCTGTTGGCCTTTACATGCTTTTCGTATTCGGAAAGCTTGCCGTGACCTGAGAAATCATAATACAGCGGGCTGCATATACCTATCGACGAATATGCCCCTGCGATGATCCCGACCATGAGAGGAAGTACGAATTCTCTGATTGCATCGCCTGCCATTATCAGAAGCGGCACCATAACTATCAGTGTAGTTGCTGACGTCATCAGCGATCTGCCCAGAGTCTGGGTTATACTCCTGTCCACGAGTTCTTCTGTGCTTTCTTTTCTCATGATCTTGAGGTTCTCACGTATCCTGTCGAATACAACTATAGTATCGTTTATCGAATATCCTACTACCGTAAGTATGCCCGCAATGAATGGATTGTTTATAGTTATATTGAATATCGCATAAAAGGCAATGACTATCAGTACGTCATGAAGCACACCAAGAAGTGCAGCTCCGCCGAATTTCCACTGCGAAAAACGCAGCCTTATATATATGAACATACAGACTGCCGCGAGCAGCGTTGCCAATATTGCATTGTTTCTCAGCTCTTTACCTACGGAAGGTCCGAAGAGTTCCTCCTCGACGACATCGTCCTGTGTCGTTCCGAAAGTTTCATTGATGCTTCCGATCACCTCGGCCCGTTCATCACTGTCAAGTGACTTGATGGTTCTGATGACGATCTGATCATTCTTTTCTCCCGAATAGATTATTTCAGGGTCAAGCTTATAGCTGTCTATAGCTTTTTCGACTTCAGAAATCTCCACCTTCTTGCCCATGTCCATCTGGATCATCGTGCCGCCTGTAAAGTCTATGCCGTAGTTGAGCCCTCTCGCTATTCCGCAGATGAGTCCGGCCGCCATTATCAATATCGATATTCCATAATATATTTTCTTGTATTTTATAAAATGAAGATCGCTTTTGATGGCAAAGGTTGCCTTGTTATTCTTCTTTATACCGAAGAACGCCTTGCTGCCCATTCTCTTGCCGCCGGCCATGAGGCTGACATAAAGCTGCGTAACGACTACAGCAGTGAATATGCTCACCACGATACCGATCATGAATGTCCATGCAAACCCTTTTACTGAGCTTGTACCTATCTCATAAAGTATCACTGCAGCTATAAGAGTAGTTACCTGCGAATCTATTACGGTACTCATAGCGCGTTTAAATCCTGACTGCACCGCGGAGCGTACAGTCTTTCCGTTTTCTATTTCTTCTCTTATTCGTGAGAATATCACGACATTGGCATCGACTGCCATACCCACCGAGAGTATTATGCCCGCTATGCCAGGAAGTGTCAGCACGCTTCCCATCGCCGCTATGATATTCAGAACAATGATGACGTAAAACATCAGCGCCAGGTCTGCAGCGATACCCATGCCTCTATACGCTACGACCATCAGCAGCAGTATTATGCCCAAGCCGATAAGACCTGCGTATACGCTCATTTCCAGAGCGTCATATCCGATTTTTGCAGACTGCACCGATGAATTCACTTCATTCAGTTCGAGCGGCAGAGCTCCGCCTCTGATGAGTGCAGCCAGGTTTGATGCTTCCTCTTGTGTGAAGTTTCCTGTGATCGTGCATTTACCTCCGCTTATAGGCTCGTTTACCTGCGGATATGAAATGATCTGACCATCCAGTATGATCATGATCGAATCATTTGGAACGCCGCTGATCGATGATGTCACAGAACCGCTGTATGCTGTGGATGTCGCCTGATAAAACAGATCCGACCCCTCGCTGTCGAACTCAAGCGCAACTGCGTATCCTGCTTTCTGGCTGTCTGTGGTGACAGATGCATCCTTGACGTTTCCTCCATCGAGCACGACTGTACCGTCTGCCAGAGCAAACTGCAGCTGTGCGGTCTTTCCGATCTGCTCTATAGCTTCCTGTGCATCTTCGGCACCAGGCAGTTCTACTCTTATACGCTTGTCGCCTTCTATAGTGACTACCGGCTCAGCCAGTCCGAGCTGGTTGACTCTCTCCTCGATAACGGTCTGAGTCTGCTCCATGGCCTTTTTCAGATCGTCTCCCTTGAGATCAGTCTTTGCCTCCATCACGACATAGACACCGCCCTTGATATCAAGACCGAGCTTGATCCTGTCCTTTAACGGTTCTACAGGACCTGCACCGAATATGGTGAGGTACCATCCTGCGGCAATGATTAAGATAAAAAACACTGCCAGAAATCGCTTCAAATTATAATTCATCTAGTCCTCCGATTATGATTTTATTTAAATAGATATCAATAACTCCATTTAATCATACTGTTTATAGTTTACTACTTTTTTTACATGTAAACAAGAAAAATCCACCGATTTCCTGCAAATACGCTGATTCTCAGCTAACTGCCGAGATTGGCACCGAAGACTCCGCCTGCAGCTCCCGCAGCAACAGGAATGAAAAAAGAGACACTGAAGCTTTTCATTCCAAACGAGCCTGCAAATATGCCGCCGACTGCAAAGATTATCACAAGTATGAAAACAGCTGCAGCGGCAGCACCCGTCAGCATTCCCTTTTTCCCCGTCAGCCTGCCCTCCAGCAGCCCGGTGAATGCAGAAGCCACAGACATGATCACGATCAGACCGGCAAACGACCACCCGGTACTGAAAGCCGTATATCTTAGCACTGCAGCCAGCGCCAGCGTGAGCAGCACGAAAAGAATCAGCGCCGCAGCGTACACCTTCAATGATTTTCTCAGAAATTCCATAATGCACCTCCCGTATAATATATTCACAGGCTGCCCGCATATACGACAAAACTGCTGCACCGTCCACGGTACAGCAGCCTGCGATTGTTTTACAATATATTAGGTTTTTAGGAGAATAATTTATTTTTATGTAGTGATCACATATGAAGCATGCCGTCATTCAATTTCCGGTTCATGCGTAGTTACCACATTCATCTTTACAGATAATGCCATTTCGTTTGCGCTGATCTTTTTCATAACTATTATACTTATAACAAACAGTACTGCTGCTGTTATATATCCGAAAGCGAGACTTCCAGAAAATCCTGTGACGAGATATGCTGCCAGTGCGATAACACCGCATACCAGCGAGTAAGGAACCTGCGTCTTTATATGATCGATAATGGAAAGCTCGCCCGAAGTCGCCGAAACGATCGATGTATCTGCAAGCGGTGAACATGTAGCTCCGAGTCCTGCACCGCCAATTATAGCGGATATGCACATGAGCAGATCAGCGTTAGTAGCTACTGCAAACGGAACAACGATAGGGATCATGATCGCAAATGTAGTCCATCCGCCGCCGATCGCGAATGCTGTGCCTGCACAGAGGAGGAACAGTATAGCCGGTGTTATAACAGGCGGGATATTTCCCTGGAATACCGAGATCATGAATTCTGTGATGCCAAGCCCTTCAGCAACACCGCCAAGCGTCCAGCCAAGGATCAGCACGAGATTTGCATAAAGTATCGACTTCACTCCTGTAAATGCTGCACTCGCCAGCTCTGTCACCGGTGCGACTTTTCTTATGCGCATATAGATAACTGTTATTATCATTGTGAACACGAGTCCGTACATCAGTGAACGTATACCTTCCATCTGGCTTACGGTCTGCATTATGCTATGATGTTCAAAGAATCCTCCCGTGTACATCATGAAAAACAGCACCAGACATATCAGCAGCGCGATAGGTATGATCAGATCTGCAGGTTTTCCTCTTGCAGGGACCAGATCGTCGTACGAATCCTCTTCGTCCTCATCTCCGCTGAATGAATGTTCTATCAGCTTTCCGGTAGTAGCCGCTCTTCTCTCAGCACGTGCCATAGCACCGATATTGAGATCGAACGCCGCAACACAGTATACCATCACGAGACATGCGATTATAAAGAAGTTGCACGGTATAGACTGGAGAAGCAGCTGATACGAATTCCCTTCGATGCCGGCAGCGATCATCCCCGTCGCAAGGAGTCCTGCGAGGAATGCAGACCAGCTTGATATCGGTGATATCGAGTTTATGCCGCATACAGTCGAATCTATGTAATATGCAAGCTTTTCTCTCGGCACGCTGTTCTTGTCCGATATCGCTCTCATCGTTGCCCCTGTAGTCAGGTTGTCAAAGTAGTCGTCGATCATGAGCAGAGTGCATATGATGCACGTCATAAGCCCGGCCTTTTTCTTGTTGTTCACGCGCTTTGACATGTATTCCGCAAACGCCTGTGAACCGCCGGACTTCACGAGAAGACCTATGAGTGCCCCTATTATCACCATGGAAAGCAGCACCATCAGGTTGTCCGGGGTCGTTATGGATCCCGTCACAAGATTTCCGTCCTCATTCACAGTACCGATGAAAATGCTTTCAAAATGCTTAAGTGCACTTATCGGGTTGAATTTTCCGAGCAGAAAACACCCAAGTGTTATTCCCACCGCCATAGAAAGCAGTATTTTCTTTGTTTTCATTACGAGAAAAATCGTAAGCAGAGGGGGTACGACAGACCAGAAAGATAATTCTAAAATGCTCATTAGTACAGCTCCTTTCGTTCCTTCATCCCAGCAGCCGGTCGATGTCCGGCGTAAAGGCTCTCCTTCAGTGTTTACAAACACCCTATAACAAATGAGTTTATAATTGCTGTGCATCCGACGATGCATATCCGCATCGATCTCAAATAAATTAATATTTTTGCACAAATAAATATTAACAGAATATTTCGAAGGAACAAATCAGCTATATTGCTTAAATGTTTTACTATATAACATAAGACTGCCCTGTTACAGAGTAGCGGCAGTACTTAAAATTAAGTAGAAGAACTTCGATTTGTAGTTGATCAACACTATTTCCTTGATGTTGTTAAAATAAATTACTTTTGCGTTTTTTTTGTAAAGAAAAAACCTTCTGCATTTTTACAAACGTATTTGCCTGTCAGACGGTGTGAAATATAACTATATTGCTATCCTTACGTTCATAATACGTTTATAATATGTGAACACTCCTGATTTGCATTAATGCCGCACTGATTTTATCCTGCAGGGAAAAATGGCTGAACAAAAAATGAATGCGATCAATTCGAACACGCTCAGGGCACGCCAAGCTAAAAATGATCCCCGCGTCAAACGCGGGGTTTTCCTTATACAAAAAGAAGCCGGTTTCCCGACTTCTCATACTGTTATCATTTTATTCAGCTTTTTCTTCTTCGGTTTCAGCTGTCTCTGCTTCAGCAGCTTCAACTTCCTCAACAGGCTCAGCAGCAGCTTCAGTTGCTTCTTCCGCAGTTTCAACAACTTCTTCTTTTTCGCTGACTTCCTCTGCAGGAGCTGCTTTTTTCATTCTCTTAGGCTTTGAAGGTTTCTTTTCTTCGACCTCTTCTGTCTCTTCAGCTGCTCTGTTCTTTGCAGGTCTCTTGCTCTCTTCGACAACTCTTGAAACAGCCCATCTCATGATTTCAAATTTTACTTTGTCTGCTCCAACCTGGATAACCAGCGACTCGTCTTTTGTTTTTACGATTTTTCCGCAGATACCGCCGATCGTGATGATCTCATCTCCGACCTGCAAGCCTTTTCTCATTGCATTTACTTCTTTTTCTCTCTTCTTTTGCGGTCTGATGAGTAAGAAGTACATTACTGCCAGCAGTATTATTAAAGGCAGTATCATCGTCAAAGTTCCGTTCATTCAACGCTCCTCCTGTATGAATATGTTTCTGGTGCATTATCTCGATGATAAGATAATGGTGCCGGCGATGGGGGTCGAACCCATACGGTGTTGCCACCACGGGATTTTGAGTCCCGCACGTCTGCCAATTCCATCACGCCGGCTCAGTGAAATTAATTATATCATCATACCCTTGTTAATTCAAGGCTTTTCCAACTCATTATCAGAGAGATATTTTCAGACTATATGAGACTGCTGCCTGATCAGGGTTTCAAAGAATATAAGTAAAAAATCAGAACATTATTATCGCCCTCACCGGACAGACCGGCGCGCAGTATCCGCACGTGAGGCAGACTTCGTGATCCACCTGGGCCAGTCCTCTGTCGTTGCGGAATATCGCCTTGTTGGGGCATCTCTCTATGCATCTTCCGCAGCCTTCACAGTCACCGGGATCGATGCGTATCTTCTTGCGGCTCACATCGGGCTGAAAATCCGCCGGCAGCTTTCCTTCTGCATATGCGACGAGACTGTCGACTTCTTCTTTTTTTCCGAGCCCCACCATGATCGATGATATGCCTTCAAGCCCTGCGACGTAGTTCAGCGCTTTCATGTAGTGACCCGTCAGATTGCCGCCGCCGAACGCTTTCATCGCGAACAGCCCTTTTCCCGCATCGGCGCACTTCTTTATAGCTGCCGCCATCTCCTC
>CAVEWO010000078.1:0-6509 GCA_963619345.1 Bacteroidaceae bacterium | reverse complement strand
TTTCTCTCCTCTATGATCTATGGTACAAAAAAAGCAGCCGGTCGGTTTTGACAGACTGCTTCTAAAGGCTATGCCTTTTTTGAATCAATATGATTTCCTACGGATAAAATTATGTGCAGATTATAAATCTTAGGTTTTTCTACACCTATACTTTTGTCGGAAAAAACGACAGAAGTTTCTTCCGAACCAATTGTATCACCAATGGTGACATTTTTTCGTTACCCTTATTATGCAGCTCATAAAACAGGCTGCTTTCCAGTAAAGTAATAAAGATATCTTACATTTTCTGTTCTGAGCTATTTCACTTCAATTAGTGCATTAATAATATTCGTTTCCAGTTCCTTTTGCTGTGAAGCTGTAAGTTCATCAGATGTTCTGATAACAAGTGTTCCTACGACTTTATGGGAGCCTGGAGATAAAATTCCTCCAATCGAATCAAACTGAGATAGATACTCATCTCTTGCCTTAGCCTCTTTCACTGTTTTGAATGCCTCAATAGCACCTCCACCGTCATTTCCGATTTCAGCGGTAGAACCTTCATAATAACTGGTATCAACCAAGGAGGATTTCAATGCAATATAAGCATAGTACCCGCCTTCCTTATTCATCATCTTATTTCCATCTGTTTCTTCTGTAGCGGCTTCAACATCTGTAATTGTTTCAACATTCTTAGCTCTTTCTAATAAAAATGATTCCTCTGGTTTGGTGACCTGCTTCAGTTGCTGAATACTGTTTTCATAATTCGTTTCTGCTGTTTTGATATCTTTCGTAGCTTTTTTATACGCAGCATCATCACCTGCAGTTTCGCTCTCTTCAACTGCTTTTTGCAAAGCTTTCTTCGTATTTGCATCATATGGTTTTTGGTCTGTTTCCAGAAGCTCATTTGCAGATTTAACAGCATCTTTCATTTCTTTTTTTGCTTCTGAGCCACAACTTGTAAAAGACACTGCAACGATTAGACAAATCATCAATACTATAGCTCTTTTCATTTGATTCTTCCTCCCTCTTTATTTAGGTATACTACCTTTTCTCTATATATAAATTCATTATACCACAATAAGATCATCTGTCCGTCATTTATTCCAATACAAACGCTTCTGCCGTTATCCTTACTCCAAGCGATACTCCCTGTCTGTAGTTTTCCTCATCTTCTATGTTCCGAACGCTGGCCTGTGCTGTCAGGAATTTTTCGAAAAGTTCTCTCTGGTGAGCTGAAAGTGTTTCTTTGAGCTGCTGCTCTGCTTCTTCTTTTCTTTCACAGCAGGTCTGATACCTGATCCCTTCCGGCATGATCAGTTCTGCCCTTGATACTGCGTCTTCGTAAAGTTCACGTATGATCGATTCTTTCATCTGTTGTTCCTCCTGTGTTCTGTATATGCATCGAACATACATTCTTTTCATGGAAGCTGCCAGTATGTAATGTCCGGCTTTTGCACCGGACTTTGATATGATGATCATTCCTGTTCTGTTTTCTCCTGCTGCCCGCTCAGAAAAGAGATCACTTTGTTTGCTTTCACAGCTTCTTTCAGTGCGATGATCTTTGCTATCTCAGCGGGTGCATAGCACTCGATCACGCATACATCTTCAAGATTGAAGGCTGCTACTGCTTTTTCAGTAGTGTATCCCTTATCGAACAGTCTGTTCATCACCTTCAGACTCGTTTTGTCTATCGTCATCGCTTCTCACCTCCTGTGCCACTTTCAGCTCCTTCAGTATCTTCTTCATGCATACTCCGCAGAGGCCTGTCAGTCTGTCGTAATAGCAGCATGTCCTGCAGTCGTATCCATTCATTTTTCACAGCCTCCCTTCATCAGGCACTCGCCGTACTCTGTAAAGGCATACCAGTTTGTACGGTCGAACCTGTTGCTGTTCAGGCAGTCTTTCTTTATCACATGAGCTTTTATCAGGCGCTCCAGTGCATCTGCTGCCATGTGCCTGCTCAGAAACGGGAATATGCCTGTCATCAGCAGTATCGAGCACCTGCACCACTTCTTTCCGTCCCGGTATACCCGCCTGCCGCTGTGATCCGGACCTTCGATGCTGTCCCACAGGAACTGTGCGATCACTGCAGCATTCACTCCGTATCTAACAGCGATATCTTTCTTGAAATCACACATACTTTCCTCTCCTGAAAAAAGAGAGCAGCACCCTTGCCGCCCTCATCTGACATCTACTCCTCCGTTTTATCTTCTTTGATGCGTTTCTTCCTGCTGATAGCACGCACCGCTGTTGCTGCTGCACCTGCTGCGATCATCAGTGCAAAGAGTATGAAAAGCTCCATATCGTCCCCGGTTTCAGGGCTTGCCGGTGGTTTATCTGATTCAAGGCTCACCGTCTGACCTTCGTCATTTATATCTGCATGCACTGCGATCTCGGTGCTGTCTTTATACAGGCTCTCGAATACGACGATCTCAGTGCTGGAAAGTGCAGATGCATCGAATGTGAAGCTCATGATGACTTCTCCTGATGCTTTATCTGCCGTGAATGTCTTTGACGCGGTGACTTCTTTGCCACCCACTATAAGTGGCTTTCCGGTGCTTTTGTCCATGAGCTTTCCAGTCATAGTATAAGTTTTTCCTGCCTGCAGACCTGAATACTTCACAGTGTCCTCGATAGTCACGCTCTTTTCCGCTTTGCTCACCTTTTCTCCGGTGTCATATTTTGCGGTGGTCCCGATCTCAGGATAGTATACCGTCTGGCCTTCATCCTCTATGTCTGCATGGATCGCAAGCTTTATGTCGTCCTGATAAAGATCCTCGAACACTACAGTTGTCTTTCCTTTCAGAAGCTCGCCGTCCACCGTGAATACCATATCTACAGTACCTGACGATCTCATTGCTTTGAAAGTCTTCTCTGCTGTCACAGGCTTTCCGTTTACCATGAAAGGCTTTCCTGTTTCTTTGTTCATGAGCGTGCCGGTCAGCTTGTATGTCTCGCCCTTCTTCAGGCCTTTGTACTCTACAGTATCTATGATGGTGACTTTACCTTCCGGCTTTCCGAAATGCGTCCCGCTTTCCGCATCTTTTGCTGTCGTTTCGATCTCGATACGGTCATTCGTCATCGTACCCATCGGGATAGTCACAGAGTCCTTGTATACGCTGACTTTCACTTTCAGAAGGTCCATACCTTCATTGGCCTCGCATCTCTGCTCTGCGATCTCGTAATCGTCATAGATCAGCGCCCCTTTGCTGTCGTCCGGCTTCGAAGTACCGAACCAGATGCCGTCCTCAGATGTCTTTCCCGCATTGGTATTATGGGTATGTTTGTTCCATGATGCTGCTGTGCTGGCGTATCCGTTCTTATCCGTCACTATCGTGTGGCTCTCACCTGTCGTAAGGGATGTTATCGTAAAGGGCACGCCTTCCAGCCTCTTGAGATCTCCGTCAGATACTTTAACGAATTCCAGATCACCGCGCTTCACCTGCTCCGGCACGCTCTGCTCATTGTAAGTCTTCACGGTCTCTTTCACACCCGAAGATGTGATATATGCTGTGAATACTTCTCCGTTCAGAAGATAGCCTTCCGGAGCTTTCGTCTCGGTTATGACTACTTTCCCAAGTGGCAGGCAGATGGTCTTTCCATCGCTCTGATAATAGAAATCATCGCCGGACACGAGATAGTCTTTTGTGAATCTCACCTTGCCTTCCGCATCTGTTTTGAATACCCATGTCCTGTCTGCTCCTGCCTTTGCTTTTGCAGATCTCGGGCCTGAAAATGCCGCATAAAATTCCACTTTGAACTCTGCGCCTTCAAGAGATGCTGCTCCCTGCGGCTCTGCCTTGTCTGTTTCTGAAGCGAGCTTTTCAAGCAGTATGTCCACCGGATCATTCTGAGGCACTTCCTTCACCGAAACATCCGTCCTCTGATCTGCTTTCACGCTCACGTTATGTCCCGATACTTCGATGGCATATCCGGCAGACGGCTCCATCTCCTTCACCGTATAGTCTCCTGCAAGCACGTTTTCCAGTGTCCCTGTCCCGTTTTCATCTGTCGTGATGGTACCGATCAGAGTGTTGCCGTAGTAGACTCCGTATTTCGCTCCTGCAAGGGAATAGTTCGGATTCCCGTCTGTGATCACAGTGTTTGACGATGATTTCTGGAGCCTGATGCTGCCTGTGTCATTGAAGGATCCCAGGATGTCCTGACAGCCTGCCACCTTGATCTGATACGCTCTGTAGTTCACCGGCGGATCAGGAAGCCCTTTCACATACTCATAAAGGCTCTTTGCCTTGCTTTTCCATGCGTCTGTGAGTCCATAGAACGGATCCACGTCCGCGCTGGTGGTCTTGTCATATGCTATGGATATGATGATATGGGTCAGACAGTAAGCATCGTCCTCATTGTCCCACTGCCCACTCAGCTGCTTGTCCGTGTAGTCTGCAAAACCCGGGCCTCCATATCCATAGAAAAGGCACTTAGCCAGCATGGAATCCGGCCGGATCAGGCTGTATGAATACTTCCCGCTTTTGGGCGTGGGAAGCTGCGGTTGCGCGCAGTAAACGGGACTCTCCTTGTCCCCTGCGTAAAAATAGTGTGTGCGGTGCGACGCATAGTCGATCTCCCTGCCTACTTTCAGCGTGATGCTCCCGTCTGCTGCATATGCCCTTTCTGTGGAAAAAGGCATATACCCAAGCAGGAACGTCATGCAAAGTGCTATCGCTATCACGCTTTTTCTGTTCAGACTTATGATTTTCTGCATTGTTTTCCTCCTGAAAAGCCCCTCTGTGCGGGGCTCTGATCTCCGCGATATATCTCCTGCTCCTTTCCAAGATTTCATGCAGCCTGCGGATAAGGGCGTGCATGTATGCTGCCGGAAGAGGCAGGCGCCTTCTGACAGCTTTTGTATATACTCAGATATTTATATATCTTTCTCTTTCAGAAAGTCAGAGAGTATCTGAAGGATGGGGTGTGGGGAGGGAAACGGCAAAGATACTCCTGCTGCATCTAACGCTCCCTTTCCTCCTTTTTCCGCTGAAGATGCTTCGCATAGTAGTCTATGGCTTTCAGGATGAAATCCTCCCTCTGCGATGCCTTGATGCTTTGCGGGAGCACTTTTTCGATCTTCGATGCGCTGATGGTGAACTTCTCCTTCTGGTTCGGTTTTTCCTCCTGCATGATGGCATAGATGGCCTCGTCTGTGAGTTTTCCCTCTGCCAGGAGGTTGCGCATGCGTCTTGTCTGTGCATATGACGGTGTGCACTGCTCCATATCTATGGTATCGAAGAGCGATCTCTGGATATCCTCCGGAAGATAGGAGATATCTACCGCAGGCCTCAGTGCGATCTCGCCCTTGTCCACCTTTTCAAGAAGCTCCGGTATCAGTTCGGTCAGGCGGATATATCGACGAATTTGGTCCTTGCTTTCTCCTATTTCTTCAGCGAGAACATCTCTTGATTTTTGACCTTTTAACTTGTGCGCCAGTGGCGCACAAGTTAAGTCCGTCCGCTTTCCCTGCCTTTTCATAGCCTCCAGCCTCATCTTGTATGAAAATGCTTTCTCGCTGGGCAGTATCGTCGTTCGCTGCAGGTTGCTGTCCACCATGAATATGACTGCTGCATCACGGTCCATCTCCACGACTTCCGAACGCAGTGTTTCAAGGCCTGCAAGCTCGCATGCTCTTTTTCTCCTGTGTCCTGAAAGGATCTCATACCGGCCATCGTTCTTCTTTCGCAGTGTAGCCGGAGTGATGATGCCCTGCTCCCTTACGCTTTCTGCAAGGTTCATCATGTCTTCATCATCCAGCACCTTGAACGGATGATCCGGGAACTCATCTATCTCCTCCAGCGGTATTTCATTGATCTTCTTGAGCTTCGCATCATCCCGCTGCTCCTGCGTGGTGAAATATTCATCGAGCTTCGGAAGATCGAATGCGTTCTCTCTTTTTCTCGCTGCCATAAAGCACCTCCTTCGTCAGTTTCTCATAGGCTTTCGCCACGCTGCTTCCCGCATCATAGGAATATATGCTTTTTCCCATCGCGCTCACTTCTGCCGCCTTTACAGCGATCGGGATCTGCGTGTCATACACCTTCATCAGATACCCGTACTCTCTTTTGAGGGCACTGCGGATATCTTTTGCAAGGTTCGTCCTCGCATCCACCAGCGTCAGCACGATACCTTCTATCCTGAGGTCAGGCTGCAGGTTCCTCTTCACTTTGCTTATGGTCTGCACCAGCTGCGTCATGCCCTTTGCAGGAAGATACTGCGCCTGCACCGGTATGACCACACTGTCTGATGCTGCAAGAGCATTGATAGTGATCATGCCAAGGGACGGCATGCAGTCTATCAGCACATGATCGTAATCCTGCTTCACGTCCCTTAAGTAATTCTTCAATGTCAGCTCTCTGCTCATGGCATTGACAAGATTCATCTCCATGGAGGAAAGCTCAAGGTTTGCAGGTATCAGATCCACTCCCTCTTTATGATGCAGGATCCCTTCGCCTTTATAAATCTGCTCGTCCTTTATGATCTTTTCCATGAGAGTGCCCAGCGTGACATCCAGAGCATCGCCG
>CAVEWO010000077.1:0-6544 GCA_963619345.1 Bacteroidaceae bacterium | reverse complement strand
GCCTGATACCGATGCCATGTTGATGATGACGCCGCTTCTCTTCTTGACCATGAGCGCCGAGAGCTCTTTCATCATGTAAAATGCGCCGTTCAGGTTTGCATTTATTACTTTTGTAAAGTCTTCAGCGTCCATTCTCATCATCAGTTTATCGTTGGTGATGCCTGCGTTGTTGACAAGTATATCCACTTTCTTGTCGAAATCCGTCTTTATCAGTTCTGTGACTTTCTTTGCGGTTTCCGGATCTGCGACGTCGCCTTTTACTACGCGCACCTGTGTGCCGAACGCTCCGAGCTCGGCTGCGGTCTTTTCCGCTTCGGCATCGCTGCTCCTGTAACAGAGCACAACGTTAGCACCGTTTTCACAGAAAATCTTCGCGATAGCTTTGCCGATCCCTCGAACTCCGCCTGTCACTACTGCTGTTTTCCCTTTTAACATATATGTCCTCCTGTATGTGCGTTCCGGTGCGCATGGTGCCCGCTGGCCCAGCATATCCATAAAGCCGGCGTGCACATGTGCCAGAACCTCTCCTAAAGCATTTCTGCAAGCTTCTGCACAGTTTCGTTCAGTGTTTCCACGTTTTCTGCATTGAGTGCCGCGATCTCAGGGCATGTCTTTTTCGTAAGTCCTGTCAGCGTATGTCCCGGGCCTACTTCTACAATAGCCCTGACACCGTCGGCTTCGAATCTTTTAATGATCTCTTCCCAGTATACAGGGCTCATCGCCTGCTTTGCCAGCATGTCTGTAAGATAAGCGCCTGCATTTTCTCCATCAAAGTCCTTCATGATGTCGTCTGCAGTGACATTTGCATAGACCGTCTTCTCAGGCGCCCTCAGGTCAGCTGCAAGCAGCACGTCTCTTAGTTTTTCTGCCGCCGGAACCATCATAGGGCTGTGGAAAGCCGTGCTCACTCCGAGCGGAATAGCTTTTACACCTTTTGCCTTTGCTGCTCTTCTGAATCGTTTCAGTGCCGCCTTGTCTCCTGCAACTACTGTCTGCACCGGCGAGTTGAAGTTCACGCCCTCGAGTATACCGTCTTCTCTTGCTTCTTCGACTGCTTCCAGGATCGCCTGCCTGTCACCGATACCTGCTGCCATGCCGCCCTTTGCATTACCTTCCTCGTCAAGACCTGCCTGCTGCATCAGCACGCCTCTCTTGGAAACTATGTCGATGCCTTTGCTGATCTCATCGATCGCACCTGCCGCAGTCAGCGCAGAATATTCTCCGAGGCTGAAACCTGCCAGCGCTGTGATCTCCAGCTTATCTGCGATGCCCTGCTTTTTGAGCTCTGCGAGCAGCGCTTCATAAGCTGCCATCGTGGTCGTATATATCGTCGGCTGGGTAACGTGTGTCTGCTTGAGAGTATCCGCATCACCGTTGAAGCACCAGTCTTTCACCTGGTCTCCCGCCATGTCGAATACTGCCTTTGCTTCAGGATAAGTCTCATAGAGATCCTTTCCCATGCCGCTATACTGTGCGCCCTGCCCTGCAAATACTATTCCTATCTTCATAAACTTCTGCCGCCTCCTTAAACATCTCTTCTATCATCTCCGCTGCAGGCTGTTCTTTCTTTACGAGGCCTGCAATCTGTCCCGACATGATATTTCCGTTGTCTGCATCTCCGTTCACCACTGCTGCCGCAAGGGTTCCTGTGCAGAGTTCGTTGATCTCCTCTTCAGGAGCATTCTTCTTCTCGAGTGAAAGTATCTTTCTCGCGAGCTTGTTCTTGATTATTCTTACAGGATGCCCCGTGCTCCTGCCTGTAGCTACTGTCGATGAATCCTTCGCTTTCAGGATCGCGTCTTTGTATCCCTGATGTATGATGCATTCGTCTGCAACGAGGAATCTCGTTCCCACCTGGACGCCTTTCGCTCCCAGCATATATGCTGCAGCGATGCCTCTTCCGTCCGCGATGCCGCCTGCCGCGATGACTGGGATATCAAGCGCATCGACCATCTGCGGAATCAGTGCCATGGTCGTAGTCTCGCCGATGTGACCGCCTGCCTCTGTTCCCTCTGCAACAACTGCGTCTGCACCTGCACGCGCTACTCGCTGTGCCAGTGTGACATTGGCTACTACCGGAACGACCCTGATGCCTGCTTCCTTGAGCTTTGCTATATATTTGCCCGGATTTCCCGCACCTGTAGTCACGACTGCGACTTTCTCCTCGCACACTACGTCCATCAGCTCGTCAACATTGTCTGCAAGCAGCATGATATTGACACCAAACGGCTTGTCTGTCATCTCTCTTATTTTCTTTATCTGGTCTCTGAGCCAGTCTGCACTCTGACCGCCGGCTGCGATTATTCCAAGTCCTCCGCCGTTGCTGACTGCCGCTGCCAGATTGCACTCTGCGATCCTTGCCATAGCCCCCTGAATGATCGGGTATTCTGTTCCTAAGATCTCGCAAACATTCACCATATCGTACCTCCTCATCTGTTCTGGTCTCTGTTTTTACGTGTGGTTTAATCCGCACTGCTATTATTAACTTTTTTTAGTTTTATATTCAAATACTTTGATAATCAAACTATTATTAAATATTATAATACTATTTTTATGGTGTTTCGTCAAGAAATGCCTCAGGCATAAACAGCCAGTGTGCTTACTGTAAAACACATCGGATACGTGCATATGTTCCTCATTTCTCTGACAGCGTTACGAACCTTTCGATGCTGCCTTTTACAGTATCCCCTCTCACAATAACCGCTTCGGGCATGACCTCATGTATCCTGTACGGATCCATCTCGAACAGATTATCATCAAGAATTACCATGTCTCCACTTTTTCCGGTCTGTATCGATCCGATCTCATCATCAAGCCTGAGTGCGTACGCCGCATTGATCGTATATCCTTTTATCAGATCCTCGATAGAAAGTCTTTCTTCCTCAGGCGGAAAAATCCCGGCATCTCTTCCGCCGTCATTCACTTCCTGCCTCGTGTGTCCGATTTCAATCCCGAGGTACGGATTCCATCTGTCAAGCAGGGACAATGTCACTTCGTCCGATGAAAATGTCACAATAGCTCCGCTCTTTATCATGGTATCGGCTCTGAAAAGATTGTACGCTCTCTTTGCGCCAAGAAGCTTTGACGTTGCCTCCATCCCGGCATAATCGTTACCGCCGTGCCAGTGCGGCGAATAATCCGCGATCACTCCGAGTTCTTTGAAGCGCGGAATATCTTCATCTCTCTGACTTTCCAGATGAGCCAGTGTCACGATTATATCAAAGCTTTCTTCCTTTTTTATCTGTTCAATGCAATCAAGTATCATTCTGCTGGCTCCCTCGCCCACAGTATGTGCATGAAAATCGATTTTTTCATGGTTCAGCTCTTTCATCAGCATGTAAAGTTCCTCGGACGACAACATTGTGCCCCCGACAGTATCTGCGTCATTGTACGGCTCGACGAGTTTTGCAGTATGCGCACGGTGCGTACCGTCAAACATAATTTTTATTGTCTTGAACTTCATATGTTCTGTTTCGTAAAGTTCCTTCAGACGTTTGAATTCTTTAATTGCATTTTCCGCTTTGGACGGAACGTCGATTATATGTGTGGCCTCGTATCTCAGCGGCAATTCTCCGTTTCGATCCATTTCCGCAAGAAGTCTGTAGTTGCTTTCCTCATCGAGATAATTTCCAGCGTCGTATACAGTCGTAACACCTCTTTCCAAAAGGTAGTTCATGATTTTAAGAATGCCTTTTTTCATCTCCCTGTCTGACTTCTTTTCATTCATTTCAAGAAGCGGCAGCATCGTCATTTCTTTCAGGCAGCCCGTGAGCTTTCCGTTTTTGTCCCGTTCATAATAGCTGTATCCGGGTGCCGGATCTTGAATATCTTCTTTGATTCCGAGGTATTTCAGCGCTCTGCTGTTCAGCCACGCACTGTGGCATTCCTGATCTATCAGCACCACAGGCCGGTGTTTTACCACCTGGTCTATCTCACGCCTGTTAAGCCCTTCGCTTCCCAGAGCCTCTGCCTGTCCAAAGAACATACTGTAATACAGCCTGAACGGGTGTTTTTTTACATACAGCCTCAGTTTTTCCAAAACCTCCTGCTTAGACTGGCAGTCCCATACGGGCATTTCGTCATCCTCACCCATTATCACGCTGAGGCCTATGTGAGTATGTGCATCGATCAGCCCCGGTATAACAAAATGTCCGCCGAGGTCATAGACTTCTGAAGCTTCCCCGTTTTTCCGATTTTCCCAGGTTTCTGATTCGCTGCTTATTTCCAATCGAGTTTCTGCGATGTCAGCAGCTCCAAGATCAGTTTCCTTCCCTACAAATGTGAACACACAGTCTTCAATTATTACAGTGTCTGCCCATGGATTATTGACATCAGCGGTGTATATCCTGCCATTTTTGTAAATCCGCTTCATTTCTGAATTCCACCTTTCGCTTGCTGTGTATTTCTTTCACTATTGCCTCTTCGCATATAACTTATTAATGTCACTCACTGCGCACCCCGCTGTCACCGCTGTGACCTTGAGATTATTTTCTGCATGATTGGAAGCGTCTCATAGTTATCGCACACAGCATCACATGCATTTCTTCCGAATGTGGATTCTTTTGCCATGCGGTTATACTGTTATAATCTCCAGAAAATCCTTCGGATCATGTATTATGTAGTCCGGTGCGGCTTCACCGAGGTCTTCTTTTGTCATTCCGCGAAGCGCCAGTGACCATGAGACCAGTGCTGACTGCACACCTGCGTTCTTTGCGCAGAGAAGATCGAAAAGCGTATCGCCCAGCATTATCGAGGTTTCCGGCGAAGAACTCAGCTTTTCCAGGGTGATGTTTATCGGTGCAGGGTCAGGCTTGTGTCTGTCCGTGTCGTCTGCAGTCAGAACCGCATCGAACAGATCCTTTATCTTATACTTTTCAAGCCCCTGCATCGTCGTGTTGTAGAGGCGGGATGTAACGAGCCCCGTCTTGCAGCCTCTGCGTTTCACTTCTGCAAGCAGCTCCCTCATCCCCGGGAACAGGTTTATCAGTTCACCGAAATTGTCGCGGTGAAAGCTCCTGTAGACTTCAAGTGCTTCCTCAGTCGGCACTTCGGGGAAAAATTTTTTCATCGTCAGTTCGAGAGGCTCGCCGAATGTTTTCACGATGACTTCCTGATCTTCCTCTCTGCCCCTTAGCGTCCTGAACGTGTGCTGCCAGGACATCAGGATCACGTTGTTCGTATCCATAACAGTGCCGTCAAAATCAAAAAGCACTGTATCTATCTTGTTCATCAGTCATCCCCTCCATCATTTGACATCATTTGACACCATTTGAGCTTCATTGTCAGCCCTATCTTCTGCTTTTCTCTGTCGATACTGATTATCCTGACCTTTACGGTATCGCCGACCGAAACTACATCCATCGGATGGCTGATGTATCTGCGGCTCATCTGGGAAATGTGCACAAGACCGTCATTCTTGACGCCTATATCGACGAATGCACCGAAATCGACGACGTTTCTTACCGTTCCTTCGAGCTCCATATCGAGCTTCAGGTCATCAAACGATTTGACATCGTTTCTGAATACCACCGGCGGTGCGTCTTCACGCGGGTCTCTGCCCGGCTTTTTCATCTCGGCTACGATATCCGCCAGCGTCGGCACCCCCGCATCAAGGTCGGCAGCCATCCTTTCGATCGCCTTTTTCATATTTCGCTTAAGCTTTTCTTCTTTTGCAGAAAGTTCTGCAAGTGCTGCGAGTCCCTTGGCTCTCTTCTTCGGCTGTGCAGGTTTTTCCTCCTTGCCGTAAACAGCCCAGATCCTGTCATCTATGTCAGGGATACCGCCCTTTTTGAGATCGTCTTTTGCTATACCGAGCTTTTCGAGCATCGCTTCTGCCACTTTGTATGACTCCGGATGCACCGAAGTGCTGTCCAGCGGATTTTTCCCGCCTGAGATCCTGATGAAGCCCGCACACTGGTTGAACGTCTTCTCTCCGAGCTTTGCAACTTTTTTCAGCTCCTTACGCTCTTTGAAAACGCCGTTCTGCTCTCTGTACGCTACGATGTTGCTCGCGATACCCATGTTGATGCCCGCAACGTGCGCCAGCAGCGAAGGAGATGCGGTATTAAGCTCTACTCCGACTCTGTTCACACAGTCCTCGACTACATTGTCAAGTGCGTTTTCCAGCAGTCCCTGGTTTATATCATGCTGATACTGCCCTACGCCAATGCTCTTCGTCGGTATCTTCACCAGCTCTGCCAGCGGATCCTGCAGCCTTCTGCCGAGTGACATCGCACCTCTAACCGTGACATCGAGGTCCGGATATTCCTCAGTTGCAAGCTTTGAAGCTGAATATACCGATGCTCCCGCTTCATTTACTATCGTGTAGCTGATATCGCGGCCCGACTTCTTTATAAAATCGGCTACGACCTCTTCTGTCTCTCTTGAGGCTGTGCCGTTGCCTATAACGATCGTATTGATCCTGAACTTGTCGGCAAGCTTGCCGAGCACCGCTTCTGTACCCTTTATATCCTTTTTTGGCTCAGTCGGAAATACCGTCGTGTACGCGAGAAGCTTCCCTGTCTCGTTGAGGACTGCGACTTTG
>CAVEWO010000076.1:0-6621 GCA_963619345.1 Bacteroidaceae bacterium | reverse complement strand
ATCTGTTATGCGTTATCACCAGAATCGTCCCTTTGCAGCCGTTTACCAGATGACACAGCCCCGCCAGATTCCCGAAATCCAGGAATGCATCCGGCTCATCGAGTATCAGCAGATCAGGCGCGAGCAGCATTTCACGCATTATCTGCAGGAGCTTGTACTCCCCTCCGCTGATCTCGTGCAGCTTCGTATCCGCCAGGCCGCTCATGCCGGCTGCCGCCAGCTGCTTCGATATATTGCTTTCATAATTATCGCCGTCCATAGCCTCGTTCCTGTCGAGAAGCTGCTGATACTTTGCATACGAAGCCTCAAGATCCTCCGCCTGTGCCATCTCCTCGCAGACCGCCGCGATCTGTTCCTGCAGCTCAGTGAACCGCTCGCTCAGATACTCGAACACCGTACGGCCGCTCAGCTTGTCGCGGACGCTGAACTGGCTGGCATACCCGATGCGGCATCCTTCATCTATGATGATCTTGCCGTCATACAGATACTCCTCCGGATCAGTCAGGATCTCCACCATCGTGGATTTCCCCGTACCATTGCTGCCGATCAGCGCGCAGTGCTGCCCCGCCTCCAGCGTAAACGAAACGTCTTTATATAAATCTTTTGCGCGAAAACCAAAAGAAAGGTTTTCCACTCGAATCAATTTTTCTCTTTCCTTTTCCATAACCTATAAAATTTCCTTGTTGAAATGTCCCCTCGTGTCCGTTTTCTGCCTGAACACCGATTTTTCCAGCGATCCGTCAAGCTTTTTCTGCGCCGTGCCGATGATGCGCTTCACTTCGTCGGCAGACTCTATCGTAAAGCTCAGCCTGAACGCTTCCACACCATTCACCGACCTCATCTCGTCCAGCAGATTCAGGATCTTGCCGTTCAGGATCGTCGTAGTGCAGTCATCATGCGACAGCACCGGGAACTCCCCGTACTCGTCCTTCAGCTCGTAGCTGTTCTTTTTGCAAAGGCCGCACTGCCCCATTTTCTTAAGCGGACAATATTTCGTAAAGAGCAGCGGTGCACGTCCGTACACGATCATCTCGAGCGCCGGGTATCCGCCGTTTGCATCTCTGTAAGCCTCTGCCAGATCGCGTATCTGATTCTTGTTCAGCTCGTACGACAGCGTGATGCGTTTCGCACCGAGCTTGTGGAGCTGCCTGCAGCTCTCAGCATTGACGACGTTGAGCGAGTAGTCCGTTACAAACGGGTTCGTATCCCTGTATCGATATATACCGCCATAGCCGCCGATCAGCAGCTCGCCGTCCTTTTCCTCATACGTGTTCTGATTCCTTCGTATAATATTGTCAAAATATATGTCTTTTATGCCGCACGCCCTGCACGCCTGGTACTGTTCTCTGGTCGTGACAGTCGCCGTCAGATACGGCTCCTGCTGCGGGAAGGTCAGGTTTTCTTCAGATTCCGCTGTCTTTGTACGGTTCTTCCATTTTCCGAGCTTTGCCTCACAGAGAGCCTGGACGATCTGCCGTCTTGCGCTGTTCAGCAGCTTTGCCGGTATGAAGGCATCGTATTCCTCGAATTCCACGCTGCCGAGCTTGAACACTGTATCGTTCAGCTTAGAAAGCTGCTTCACCACCTGCTCCTTCGTCGTCGGACTTTTCACCGCTTCACTGATGATCTCTTCGCTCTCGTATAGGTACTGCAGCCCAAATGCCTCGGCATCTATGACGAGTGCCGACCCTGGATATGCGTAGACTTTCATATCCAGCGGAAAACGCCTGAATTCCCCATCGAGTGCGCTTTCCAGCTCCCTGTAAAAATGATAGTCCTTCGTCTTGTAGACAACATCGCCCGACCAGAGCTTTTCCTTGATCCTGATATAGCAGACCCTGTCCGCATGGTTTATCAGTCTTCCGTCTCTGTCGTACAACTTCACTACCGACAGGTTGACGTCTTCCCCGTCGTGGTCGATCCTGATGATGTCGTTCTGGTTCAGCACGCGGTCGAGCGCGATCTCGTACATGCCCCGGCAGACTCTCGTGATCCTGCCGATCTCATAGCCGAAGTTGTTCGGTCTGCTGATATTGGTGATATCGCCGGGGTCTTCCCCGAACAGATACCCTTTCGTGTACGTCCTGTTGAAAGTCTTGCAGAGATCTTCCCTGTCCTCATCGCTGATGTCGCCGTCAAGAGCTTTCCTGTATCGCGCCACGACGTTCGCAACGTATGCCGGTTCCTTCATACGGCCTTCTATTTTCAGCGAATCGATCGCCTTCAGGTCATCCATATAGTCGATCGTATTCAGGTCTTTCGTCGATAAGATGTAATTCCTGCCGAGAGACACTCCCGTAGTCCTGTCGATGATCTCGTACTGCTTGCGGCATGAGCCCACGCATCTTCCGCGGTTGCCGCTGCGATATCCGATCAGCCCTGACATGAGACAGTTTCCGGAGTACGATACGCAAAGCGCACCGTGCACGAAGATCTCAAGCGGTATCTTTGCCGTCTTTCGTATCGCCTTCGCCTTGTCGATATCGACTTCACGCGCCAGCACCACTCTGTCAGCACCCAGCTCTTTAAAAAGCAGCGTTCCTTCCAGATCGTCTATCCCCATCTGCGTCGAGCAGTGGACTTCCATATCAGTAAAATGCTTCACGGCATATTCAAACACGGCCAGATCCTGCACGATGACCCCGTCCACACATATCTCATTGAGCTGCTTCAGCTGCTCCTGCATATCACGGATCTCGTCTTCGAACACGATGGTATTCATCGTCACATATATTTTCACATCTCTCAGATGCGCATAGTCTACAGCTTCCTTCATCGTGTCTGCCGCGAAGTTGTCCGAATATGCGCGCGCGCCGAATTTCTGCAGGCCTAGATAGATCGCATCACAGCCATTTGCTATCGCAGCCTTCAGTGCTTCCATATTTCCTGCCGGCGCCAGTAATTCCGTCATCTGTTTCTCCTGTCTCATGATCGTTTCATTTATTTCTTTTTCTGCAGAATGCAGCTACTCATACAGAATATAATTTACCACATATGCGGCAGGATTTCAATTCTGCACTGCCGGCAGACTGTGCACCGAGAATCTGCTGTATTTTGATTTTTCAGCTGATTTTTCGGCTTTTTTGTGTTAAAATCTCAACTGTAAATCACAGTGTCTCACGACTGCATGAAGCATGCGCAGCCGGATGCAGCTAACACCCGAATCATTCACATCTGCCATCTCAGCAAATCGCGAACACTGTCTCTGTGTGATAAAAAAGGATCGTACACATGAAAATATCCAGCATCATGAACCCTAGACATAAAGACATATCATCTCCGGTAAGTTTGTACGAGGACGATCATGTTTCTGACCTGAATATCGATGCCTGCGAAGTCGCTGACTGTGAATTTCTGCTTGTAAAAAACAGGAGCGGCGAACCTTTGGGAAGTATCCATAAGGACAGGCTGTTTTATCTGCTTGAACAATCTAAAAAAATATCATTCATGCCCATACTTGATTCCATTGAGGAAGGGCTTATCGCGATCGATACGGACAGCACCATCTTTTATGTGAACCCTGCATATACGAGGCTGCTGGGTGTGCCGGCCGGAAAAATAATCGGAAGAAAACTTTCCCAGGTCGAGCCCGATGCGGTTTTGCTCGATGTTCTTTCGACAAGAAAAGAAACTGTAATAAAAAAGCGTTTCATAAAAAATGTAGGTAAATATATTTCCATTCATATAAGACCACTCTATCAGGGCGGCATTTTCGCAGGTGCTTTTTCTCTGTTCACTGATATCACTGAAGTGGATCAGCTCAGCAAGACTGTGCTGCAGATGAGCAACACTGTAGAAGAGTACAGCAGGCAGCTTGAAAAGTTCCAGGTCATGCAGAACAACAAAATGATAGGCGAAAGCCCGGATTATGTTTCATGTGTCTTCAAGGCACTCACAGCAGCCAGAAGCGATGTCACTGTCCTTCTGCGAGGCGAAAACGGCGTGGGAAAAGAAGTACTTGCAAATGCGATAAAGGACAACAGTATGCGTAATGACAAGCCTTTTATCACAGTCAACTGCTCTGCGATACCGGAAGCTCTTATCGAAAGTGAGCTTTTCGGATTTGAGGAAGGCTCCTTCACAGGTTCAAGGAAAGGCGGCGGTACAGGAAAATTCGAGCTTGCGGACGGTGGCACGCTTTTTCTGGACGAGATAGGCGACATGCCGCTCCATATGCAGGCCAAGCTTCTGCGCGCCCTTCAGAACGGTGAGATAGAAAAAATAGGAAGCAGCAGAAATATTTCTGTTGACGTCAGGATAATCGCCGCAACAAACCGTCCTCTGGAGCAGCTTATTTCAGAGAAAAAATTCCGCGAAGATCTCTATTACAGACTGAATGTGATAACGGTGACCATACCTCCGCTGCGCAAACGCGGCAACGATGTGATCCTTCTGGCGGATCATTTTCTTTCGAAGTACTCCGCAAAATACAAAAAAGAGGCACGGTTTTCAAACTCTGTATATCAGATGTTTCTCAATCACAAATGGCCCGGGAATATACGCGAACTCCAGAATGCAGTAGAAAGTGCCCTCGTGCTGTGCCGCGACGGCATCATCCGTGTCTCCGATCTTCCAGAGCACATAACACAGCAGTGCTCTGCGTTCACGGCTTCTCCGGCCGCTGCGTTACCTGAAGATATTATGAGCTGCGGTCTTCTCAAAGAAGAAATGGATTCGTATGAAAAAAAGATAATCGAAAATGCATTGATAAGGTTCGGCGGCAGCAAAACAAAAGCATTGAAGGCTCTCGGCCTTTCCAAACGTACCTTTTACAGAAAGCTTGCCTATCATGGGCTGACACACTCGGACACTCCGTCCGATACAACATGATGTCGCTGCAGTTAAACATAATATAAAAGAAGAAACCCGTGACGCGGGTTTCTTTGCCATTATTTGCCACAAAAAGACTTTGACGTTTGACAGCCATAGCTTTTTTATATGTGTTATAGTTATGTTAGAGCTCCTCAAGCATATCATGCTTCAGCTTCCACAGGTTATACGAAAGATCGACATAGTATGTCTGCGGATTTTCAAAACGCTTCATCTCATCCCACATTGCGTCGAGCTGCTGAGCACAATAGTCCTTGATCTCGTCGATCGACGGTGACTCATATACACACTTGCCGCCCTCAAATATCTGCTCCCTAAGGTTTTTCACATAATAGTTCTTGATCTTCTTACGCTTCCAAACAGCCTTAGGATCGAAGATCTCATACTCGTCATTTTCCGGTATGATCTCACCGTCAAGCACGATGACATCTGCAAGTGCTCTATGACTGTCCTTATCAAAGAATCTGTATACGCTCTTGAATCCCGGGTTGGTTATCTTTTCGATATTTTCGCTCTTCTTTATCTTTGGTATCATTCTGCCGTTCTTTTCGAGAGCCGACAGCTTGTACACTCCGCCGAAAACAGGCTCCGAGCAGGCTGTTATCAGACGTTCGCCTACACCGAACGAATCCACGCATGCTCCCTCGGAAAGGATATCTCTTATCAGATACTCGTCCAGAGAATTCGATACCACTATAGTACATTCCTGCAGACCTGCATCATCCAGCATCTTTCTGGCCTTCTTAGTGAGATATGATATGTCTCCGCTGTCTATCCTTATACCCATCTTTTCAGGCTTTACTTCCTTGAATACCTTTATAGCTGCCGGAACTCCAGACTTCAGCACATTGTAGGTATCCACCAGCAGCACGCAGTTCGTAGGATATATCTCGGCGTACTTCCTGAATGCCTCATACTCATTGTCGTACATCTGAACCCAGCTGTGAGCCATCGTTCCCATAGCAGGTGTTCCGTACTCCCTGTCTGCGATAGCACATGCTGTTCCCGCACATCCGCCTATGTACGCAGCTCTCGCTCCGTATACGGCTGCAGACACCCCGTGTGCACGCCTTGTACCGAATTCCATAACAGGCCTTCCGGCCGCAGCTCTGGTGATCCTGCTTGCCTTTGTTGCGATGAGACTCTGGTGATTTATTATCAGCAGAAGCATCGTTTCAATAAACTGTGCCTGCATCACAGGACCTCTTACTGTAATCAGAGGCTCTCCCGGGAAAATAGGTGTTCCTTCCGGTACCGCCCACACATCGCATGTGAATTTAAAATCTGCCAGATACTCGAGGAATCTTTCATCAAAAAGCTTCTTCGCTCTCAGATACTCTATATCTTCATCAGTGAATTCGAGGTTTTTCAGATACTCTATCAGCTGTTCAAGACCTGCCATGATGGCATATCCGCCTCCGTCAGGTATCCTTCTGAAAAACATATCGAAATACGCTATGTCATCCGCCATATCACTGCAGAAATATCCATTCGCCATGGTTATTTCATAAAAATCAGTCAACATTGTCAGGTTCAGCTTCTCTATCATTTAACTGTTCCTCCATCTTACCTTTCTCTGTAATTACTATACATGATGACGCTATAACTACTGCTCCTCCTGCCATCTGCATCAGTCCCACGGATTCTCCCAGCAGGAGCCATCCGAAAAACGTGGCAGTAACGGGAAGAAAATTCGAAAACATTGCTGATATCGTAGGCCCCAGAACTCTCAGTCCGTTTACCATTATCATGAACCCAAGGCCGGCGTTGATAAGTCCGAGATATATGACC
>CAVEWO010000075.1:0-6660 GCA_963619345.1 Bacteroidaceae bacterium | reverse complement strand
GGGTATACGATGTATTCGGACTTTTTACTGTGAGACAGCCTGATGTCGCATCTGAAACGATGATGATATATCCTGAGATTCGGGAGATCGGTGTTTTTATGGAAAGGCCGGTGGAGACCGACGGAGACGGCAGCAGGTACTCGACTGTCAGACCGGGGCATGATGTCAGCGAGGTATTTGCTCTCAGAGAATATATAGAGGGCGATGAAGTGAGAAAGATACACTGGAAGCTTTCGGCCAGGACAGGAGAGATAATGGTCAGGGATTTCAGTCTGCCTCTGAACTATTCGATATATCTTCTTCTGGAACTGACCAGCGGGAGCGAGGATATCGTCGACGCACAGGTCGAGCTGTTCCTGTCGCTTTCGGGCGCACTGCTGGAGAACGGCATCAATCATGCCATGGGCTGGTATGATGCCGGAGCGGGCATGTTCAATACTGCGGAGCTCGATGACCTCGAGGATCTTGAGACTGCGTCAGCCGGGGTGCTGTCATCGTATGCGGCGCAGGAGACAGGGAATGCGGTGGATCATTATATGGCCGGCGGGTATCATGACAGGAAGAATATACTGATATATGTATGTGCAGACCCTCCTGCAGACAGGATAGCTGCACTGGAAGTGTCGCAGAGAGTGATCACTGTGATGCTTTATGAAGATGAAAAGGCGGTCGATGCAGTAAGGCAGGCGATAGATGTCACTGCAGTACCGGTACGCGATATCGCCGGCGGAATTCCGGAGATCACAGTATAGATACCACGGAGAAGTTAAGGAGTGTTTTAGATGGATATACTGAAAAGTAAAAAACAGCGCTCTTCGATGGATATCGTTCAGGTGGAGGAGACGGCAGAAAAACCGCCGGTGAGACGTGTCATATTTGAGATGATACTGACTGTTGCGCTGTCCGCGGGATGCTGGTATACATATTTTTCGATGTTCCCGAGCCCTGCGGGGAATGCTGTCAGTGTCGCGCTGATAGTGATACTGCCGGCGCTGCTGTACCTGCTGTGCCGTATGAAATACATGGGCAGGTTTCTGGTATTCTACGTGTTCATCATCGTGGCCGTGTTTTTCGTGATGTTCTATCAGTCGGTATGGAACGGGTTCCTGGTCATGGCAAATATAGTCGTGGAGGTGCTGAACGGTCAGTTCGATGCAGGGCTGATAACGTTCGAGACGTCGGGCGATGTGGCAGAGTGGGGCAGAGATTCGCTCATGGCGCTGTCTTCTGTGATACTGCTCAGTTCGTCTGCGATAGCGTACAGCGTGTATTACCGTGAGGCGGCGGCGGGATTCATTATCACTGCCTTGCCTGTAGTGACGGGGCTGTGTCTCGGGGCGGAGCCTTCTGTATGGCTGCTGGCTCTGCTGGTATCGTGCTGGGTCGGACTTCTTGTTCTTTCTGCCGTGGAGAGACCGCCGGACAGGAAAAGACGCGGGATGCTGTATATACAGAACGGCAGGCGTTCATCCATGCCATACATCTTTCTGACTGTATGCATAGCCGCACTGCTGTCATACATACTGGCGTTTTCCGGTGATGACTACAGGCCGCCGGACAGTGTGGACGAGGCGAGAGACATGGTGGTCGCTGCAGAAGAGCATATCAGATACGACAGACTGGGTGGCGATGATACAGACGGGCTCAGCTGCGGCGATCTGACTAAGGTGCATCCGCTGGAATATACAGAGAATACGGTACTGGAGCTCAGGATGCAGATGCCGCAGCCTATGTACCTCAGGAAATTTACCGGCGGCAGCTTTGAAGACGGGAAGTGGAAAGAGGCGCAGGACGGCGCCTTTTCCGGAGAATACACCGGCATGATGGAGTGGCTGGAGAGCAGGGGCTTTTATCCGTGGATGCAGCAGGAAAGACTGTACAGGATGTCAGAGAACTATGATTTCGTTTCGGTGGATGTTTCGAATGTGAACGGGAGCAGCAAATATCTGTATCTTCCGTATGAAGCGGTGCTGACAGGCGATGTTTCGCCTGAGAATGCAGACTACCGGAAGGACTATGGTGCATATGCGAAAGGTCTGACAGGTGAGAGAGATTATACTTTCAAGGCGTTCCTCGCACGCATGCAGGATTACGACGAAGGTGCGCTTTCCTCATGGCTGTCGGAAGTGAAGAAAAGCAGCAAATGGGAAAGCTATGCCGAACCGGAGGCTGTCTACAGAAGATATGTATATGATACATATCTGGATATATCACCTGATGAGTATGAGCTGCTGAATTCAGCAGGCGCAGACAAATGCCTGGGAAAGAGCATAGATTATACGCTAAGCTATATACGCGGTCTTTTTGATGAAGAGTATGAGTATGATACGGAGACAAAGGCCGCAGGAAAGGGAAAAGACGAGCTTGAGTACTTCATGAACAGCAGTCACAGGGGCAATGATATGCACTTTGCCACGGCGGCTGCGCTGATATTTAGATATGCGGGCATACCTGCGAGGTATGCGGAAGGTTATTATCTGTCTCCGGACGCTATGAAGCTGTATACGGAGATGAGCGACATATCGTACAATGTGCTCGACTCCGATGCTCACTGCTGGGTCGAGGTCTACGTGGACGAGATAGGCTGGTTTCCTGTAGAGGTGATACCGGGATATTACGATATGGCGACTCAGCAGGTCGATGATACAGAAGATGATGAAAAGATAGAAGAAGAAACCAACAGAAATTACGAGACTGAGGTGCCTGAGGATTCGGAACCGGAGAAGCATGATGAGAGCGATCCGAAGAAAGTCGATCCACTGTGGCTGATACTGGCCTCGCTGATCCTGCTGATCCTGATCTTTGAACTGGCCGGACGCCATCATATCAGGAGACTGCTGGCATCATTCCATACAGTGATGACTGACAGGACTGTATTCAGGATGTACAGATATTCGTGCAGGCTGATGGCGTTTGACGGGTACAGACCTTCAGATGATCCGTATGACAGGCTGGATGAGATATCGGAGTGCTACGACGGAGTGTCGGAAATGACATATGCTGAATTTCTGAGGCTTGTCAACCGAGTTAGATTCGGAGGCATGAGTCTTGATGAAGAAGAACATAAAAAAACAGCCGCCTATGTGACAGGCATAGGCAGGCATGTATATGCACAGCAGAATGCAGTGAAGAAATTCATCATGAAATTCGTTATTTTTTACGTCTGAATCTGATGATCAGGACGGTGAAGATGATGATGACTGCCAGTATGACCGCTGCGGCGATCTTGGCCGCAGTGGCTGTGGATATCGTGTCATCCTCGGGATCATCAAGGCCGGAAACGTTGACCGGTATGGAATTTTCGTTTTCGCCGGATGCCGTTTCGTAAGTCACTGTATAGTCGCCGAGCTTTCGGAGGATCGGATTTTCTTTGTCCGTGCGCTCGGTGCCTGTGGTGAAGCTGATGGTGTAGGCGTTGTCGATATATGTGCCGTTTTTGGCCATGAGAGTATTGTCGACAGCGATCCTGTAAGAACTCTCAGGTGTGAGATCGCTCAGCGGCTGTATGAAGACCTGCCTCCTGTACTCTTTCTGGACCTGATTGTCCGGAAAGATCAGCTTTATGGGTATGGCATTGCCGCTGGCGTCGGTCAGGTGGAAACACTGCTTGTTGTTAGCGAGTACGGTGATATTGCAGATGTTTTTGTTGAAATCCAGCTGCACGGTTTCATTCAGTGCGACGCTGTCGGCGCCATCCTTTACAGACGATGACTGCAGAGAAAGCGGTATATCGCGGTTTTTACCGCTGCCGCCGCCTGTACCGTCGCCGTCTTCGGCATAGCAGAAAGCTGCAGTGAATGAGAACATGATGCAGATGATTACTGATAATATAACTGTTTTTTTACTGTAAGACATATATGGACTCCTTTTGATATATATAGTCAGGGATATGATAACATATGCGGAGGGAAAAATGCGAAGGCTTTCCAGATTTACATGGACTATTTTAATAATGCTTGTTCTGTGGTCCTCTTTTGCGGTCACGGATGCAGCTGCGGACGTGTGGAAGTTCGGCTCCAGCGGGACCGGGATGAATCCGTTCACACCAAGAGGATATCTCGTCGATACTGACCGCGGGCAGCACTGGCTGAGCAGCCCGTTCGACAACAGCGGTACTCAGGTCAGATATACAGGTGTGAAAAACGGTGTAAACTATCTCGATGCGAAACAGAGCGACGGGAGCAATTACACGTTCTATGCGATGACAGACAGGAATCCGTGGACGGATAAGAGCAGCTGGGTGGGATACCGACAGAAGTTTCTCTTTGCATACAAAAACGGAGAGCGCATAGCCGACTTCAACGATTACGTGCAGACGCCGGCGACGAGAGGCGACAAGGTCGACCCGTCTGGAGCCGGGACGTGCTGGGTCTTCAGGATCGAAGGCTTTGAGCTGGAGCCGGGGTGTATATATGAATTTGGTTTCCTGCGCGGCATGCAGGCAAATAACGGTATAACTCTAGTGCTTGCGGAGAATGAGAACGGGAAACCTGCCGGATACATACAGCAGACGAGCCATGGACTTACCGCTGCAGAAAAGGCGAAATATGATCGTGAGAAATACGATGAATACGAGTTCATTTCGAGCTGGTATGAAGAGCCGGATGGAAGCGGGTATACGGTGAATCGTGTGCCGATGAGATTTTCGGTACAGACGTACGCTGATCTGAGCAGATGGGATGAGGCTGCCGGCAAAGCGCAGCAGTTCATCGATTCTGTCACGGACAAGGAACTCAAGGCAGGAAAATATAAACGTGAGAATATCGATCAGCTGAAGGCTCTGCTGAGGGATCTGAACAAAGATGCAAAGGATAATGTGAGATATATGCTGCAGACAAAAGCGGATCCGCAGATAGATTCTATGATCTCGCAGCTGGATCAGATGATGCAGCGGGCGCAGAGCGAGAAGCCGGAACCATCTGATATGAAAGCACTTAAAGACAAGATAAAAGCTGCGAAGAAGCTCTATGACAAGGCGAGCGTGAATGTAGGAATCGATGTCGGGCAGTATGGTCAGATAGAGGTCGCAGCGCTCAGAGCCGAGATAACGAGAGCTGAGACACTGGATGAGTATTATCCTCAGAGTGATATAAATGCTGAGGCAAAAGCTCTGCAGGATGCGATGACGGATGTAGAGGCGTCAAAGGTCATGAAACCTCAGAAAATATTCTATGATAAAGTGACGGGCATATATGTAGTGGCTCCGGAGGATTCTCTCCCGGACGATGCGACGTTTTTCGTCAGGATAATGGACTCGGAAACAGACTGCTATAAAGATGCTGCGAAACAGCTGTCTGAAAGCGAGAGCGAAATGGTGTTCTTCAGGATGCAGTTCTATGAGGGCGACAGGAAGATACAGCCTTCGGAAGATGTCGAAGTGCAGATGCCGGTAACTGACAATATCAGTGAGGAAAGCAGCGTGGTATATGCAGTTGGCGATGGCGGCGGGCTTGAAGAGATGGACAGTGTGAAATCCGGTGGCGTGCAGTTTTTCAGCACCGGGAAGATAGCAGATTTTGTTATGAGCGGAAAGCCTGCGACGGATGAGGAAAAAGCTGCGGTCAGAAGCGAGCAGCTGCGTACGATGATCGCTCAGAAGCAGGATGCGCAGCAGGATGACAAAAACAGCATGCTTGAAAAAGAAAAAAAGAAAAAAGAAGAATTCAAGGATCCGCTTGACAAGATACTTAAGCGGAATGCAAATACAGCGACTTTCAGCAATGACGTCAGGCGTCAGACTGATCCGGTCGTGCTGATAATCGCAGCAGTGCTGATCGCAGCAGTGGCGGTGGTACTTGGCATAAAAGGCTTTATAAATATCAGAAGGGAAAGAGAAAACTGATGAAATGTGATGTAGTTGTGATAGGGGCAGGGATACTGGGATGTCTGACTGCCAGGGAGCTTATGAAATACAACCTTGACGTCCTTGTTATAGATAAGGAGTCAGATCTGGGAGAAGGAGCGACAAAAGCGAATTCGGGTGTGTTGTATGCCGGTTTTCATCCGCGCGGCGGCAGCCTGAAAGGCATCGCCTGTGCCAGAGGAAACAGGATGCACGAGGCGCTGTGCAGAGATCTCGATGTTCCTGTAAAATATACGGGCTCGCTGTTCGTTGCTTTTCATGAGGAAGGTCTGGAGTCAGTAAAGGAAAAGATGAAAAAGGGTGTCAAGAACGGTGTGCCGGGCATGAGGATGATATCGGGCGATGAGGCCAGGGAAATGGAGCCTATGCTGTCGTCGGATATCATAGGGGCGATGTATGCTCCGACTACAGGGATAATATCTCCGTTCAGACTGGTGCTGCATGCAGGCTACAGTGCGGCACTCAACGGAGCGCGTTTTGCATTTGACACTAAGGTCGAAGACATACGAAAGGTCGGTGACGGATACAGGCTGTATACCGGCAGTGAGATCATAGATGCGCAGTTCGTTGTCAACACATCGGGGGAGGGCGCCGCAGATATAGAGAGTGCTGTTCGTCCCAGAAGTCTGATAATAAAGCCTAAGCGCGGCGAGTATCTCGTGTTCGACCGCCCGTCACCCATAAATCATGTTATATACCAGGCGCAGGAACATGATGAAAAAGGCACTCTGCTGGCTCCGTCGACAGACGGCAACATGCTGGCGGGGCCGACGTCATACAGCGTCAGCGGGTATGAA
>CAVEWO010000074.1:0-6703 GCA_963619345.1 Bacteroidaceae bacterium | reverse complement strand
ATACTGGTAAACAGCAACCCTGCAACGATCATGACTGACAAGGGGATTGCAGACAAGGTCTACATGGAGCCGCTGACTGAAGAAGCTCTCGAACAGATCCTTGCAAAGGAGAGACCTGACGGCATACTGGCGGGATTCGGCGGACAGACAGGACTGAACCTGGCTATGGAGCTGGAAAGCAAAGGCATTCTCGAGAAGTACGGAGTAGCTCTGCTGGGCGTCAACAAGGAGAGTATCAAAAGAGCAGAAGACAGAGAAGAATTTAAGAAGCTGATGCAGGATATCGGCGAGCCTATACCGAACAGCGTCATTGCGACATCGATGGACGAATGCTATGAATTCGTTGAAAAAGAAGGTTTTCCTGTTATCATAAGACCTGCATATACGCTCGGTGGAACAGGCGGCGGTATCGCAGAAAACAAGAAAGAGCTGAAGCTTCTATGCGTAAAGGGAATGGAAAACAGCGCGATTGGTCAGATCTTGCTCGAAAAATCCGTTGCAGGATGGAAAGAGATCGAGTACGAAGTCATCAGAGACAGTCGTGACAACTGTATCATCATATGCAGCATGGAAAACCTCGACCCTGTAGGCGTGCATACCGGCGACAGTATCGTAGTCGCACCTACGCAGACTCTCAGAGATGCTGAGTATCAGATGCTCAGAGACGCTTCGATAAAGATCATAAGAAACCTCGAAATCGAAGGCGGATGCAATGTGCAGTTCGCGCTCGATCCTGACACAGGAAAATACATAGTGATAGAGGTAAACCCTCGAGTAAGCCGTTCGTCAGCGCTTGCATCGAAGGCAGCAGGATATCCGATCGCAAAGATCGCTGCAAAGATCGCCATCGGATACAACCTAGACGAACTCTCAAACTACGTCACACAGACGACGAGCGCATGCTTCGAGCCTACGCTTGACTACGTTGTCGTCAAGTTCCCGAAATGGCCTTTCGACAAGTTCAGGACAGCATCAAGAAAGCTCGGCACACAGATGAAGGCTACAGGAGAGGTAATGTCCATAGACAGAACATTCGAGAGTGCGCTGCTCAAGGCGCTTACTTCGATCGAGATCAAGTGTGACGGTTTGCACATACCGTTCGTTTCAGGGCTGAACGATGCTGATCTCGTGGAAAAGCTCAAAGCGTGCGATGACGAGAGGATATTCTGCATCGCAGAAGTCATGAGAAGAGAACTGATGACAGTCGAGGATCTTTACAGTCTGACTAAGATAGACAGATGGTTCCTCAATAAGATCAGAGGAATAATCGACCTTGAGAACAGGCTTCAGACAGAACCGCTGACTAAGGAAATGGTATACGAGGCAGAGTCGAGAGGCTTCACGGATACGGATATCATTACTCTTTCGGGAACGACAAGAGATGTCCTGCAGGATATACGAGTATACAACGACATATATCCCGTATACAAGATGGTAGATACCTGCGGCGGAGAGTTCGATGCGCTGACACCTTATTATTATTCGTGTTATGATGAAGAAGATGAGAGCGTAAGGAGCCACGAGAAAAAGATCCTGGTAATAGGATCTGGCCCGATAAGGATAGGCCAGGGTATCGAGTTTGACTACTGCTGCGTACAGGGCGTATGGGCTATCAAGGAACTGGGATACGAAGCGATAATCATGAACAATAATCCTGAGACGGTAAGTACAGACTTCGATACATCAGACAAACTGTATTTCGAATCGCTGCATATAGACAACGTTATGAACGTTATCAAGAGAGAACGTCCTCAGGGTGTTATCATACAGTTTGGCGGCCAGACATCGCTGAACCTTGCTGAAAAACTCAGCAGCCGAAGCATAAACATCCTCGGAACATCATACAGCAATATAGACCTGGCTGAAGACAGAGAAAAATTCTGTGAGCTCCTTGACGAGCTGGGCATAGCAGTACCTGAAGGTGTTGCGGTAACGAGCGAAGAAGATGCTTTCGCAGCAGTTAGAAAGCTCGGATATCCGCTCGTAGTAAGGCCGTCATATGTAATAGGCGGACGTGCCATGCAGGTTGTATATAATGATGTAGAACTCAAGAGATACCTGAAGGAAGCCGTATCGCTTTCGACAGAGCATCCTGTACTGATAGACCAGTACATCCAGGGTAAGGAGATCGAAGTAGACGCTATAGCAGATGGTGAAGACATCCTGATCCCGGGCATCATGGAGCATGTGGAGAGGGCAGGTGTGCACTCCGGAGACAGTATTTCGGTATATCCGAACTATTCGCTGTCAGAGGCGGTGGAAAAAACTCTTGAGGACTACACGAAGAGGATTTCAAAGGCTCTCAATGTGGTAGGCCTTGTGAATATCCAGTACGCATATGACGGAAAGAAGATCTACGTTATAGAAGTGAATCCTAGAGCGTCGCGTACGGTGCCTATTCTGAGCAAGGTGACGAGAGTTCCGATGGTAAAGCTTGCAGTTGCAGCTATGCTGGGTCATAAGCTCAGAGACAGCGAATACGGCACAGGCCTTTACAAAAAGACTGAAGAGTATGCTGTAAAGGTTCCGGTGTTCTCGAGTGCGAAATTGACCGACATGGACATAGCGCTCGGACCTGAAATGAAGTCGACAGGCGAAGTGCTCGGAATAGACAAAGATCTGAATAAGGCTATCTACAAGGGTTTTCTCGGTGCAGGAATGAGCATACCGACGAACGGAAACGTTTTTGTGACGCTCAAGGAGTCGGAGCAGAACACATATACAGCAGATATCCTGAGAGATTATGCAGATGCAGGATTTTGTCTTTATGCGACAGATGACACAATAGAATTCATCATGGCACATGATATACCTGTAGAACCGATGGATTATGATACAGCGCAGAAGTGGATCATGAATCACGACATTGAAAGTGACGAGAAGATCGCACTTGTAATAAACATCCCTGTCGTTGCAAATCGAAAGGAAAGAGAAAGCTTTCCGGTAAGACGAAAGGCTATCGAAAGAGGAATTTCGGTAATGACATGCATGGATACGGCGCGCGTATTCCTGAAAGCTGTAAAACTCAAGCAGCAGGATATAGTGCTCGAATATGCGCCGCTTGACTGATGTATCAGGCAGGTAGGGCGGCAGTGAAAAAACAATTTTCGAATTATACTGGAAATCAACATAATTCTCTGGTATTATTAATGAGTTACTAGCAGATAAAGTAACAGCATTAATTGGAGGAACAGAAAAATGATGATACTTTTCTTAGCACTGATATTCGGAATAATTGTTGCGGCACTTCTTGTGTTCTCGATCATAAGAAAAAGAAATGCCGGAAAAAGTAAGATCGTTAATATATTGAAACTGGTAATCCTGGCTGAAGCAGTCGCGTACATAATCGTCTTTATAATAGTGATAATCAAGACGATGGCGGCATGATGCATATCAGAAGACAACAGAAATAAAAGAACAGTGATAAAGATCCCGCTTTGCATATGCTGCAGCGGGATCTTTTGTGACGTGATGAATATACAAGGTGAAAGGCTGTCTGAAAGACGTACATGCACCTTTGCATAGGTGTATGAATAATCAGAAACGGTCGCAGTAGTTCATCAGATTCCTGAGAAAACCTGACTGCGGTGTTTTTTTGTTTCCCATGATAGTTGAATAATATACTATGGAAGCATCAAATCTGTCTTCAGACGTCCTGATGATGGCGTACGAACCGTCGCTGCCGTCCCTCGGCTGAGTGAGACTGCCCGGGTTGATGAAGCGTATGCCGTTGCTATCATCGGTCATCGCTCTGTGGGTGTGACCGAAAACTACGGATCTGCAGTCGTTTTCCATAGCCTTGTACATGAGACCGTTAAGCTGGTAGTTGACGTTTTCCATATGACCGTGCGTGAGAAGGATATTCCCGCATTCAACAGGAATCACTCTGAAGTCGGAACTGCTGTAACCGCCGTCGCAGTTGCCCTTTACGCCTATTACTGGAACTCCGAGCTCAGACTGCAGCTTTTCTGCGTCTGCGATGAAATCGCCTGCGTGCAGGATCATATCTATATCCGTCAGCTTAGGCCATATATCGCGTACCTTATTGAGTTTTCCGTGCGTATCGCTGATTGCTAAAATTTTCATAAATAGAGTGTAACACAATTAAGTGTCATTGACTAGGATGTAATTTTAAAGTAAAATGAAAAAAGAAAAAACAAGAAAGAAATGGTAAGATCATGTCAGAAAACAAGAATACTGTAATAACAGACGGCCAGGATCTGGCAGAAAGAGCAGAAGAGCTTAAAAACTCAGGAGTGACAGATGTAACGGTCGTAGTGAATACTTTCAACTATACCAGATACAAGCAGTCAAACGACGGCAAGTCGCTGGAGCCTGTTATCGAAGGCATAAACAGTGCAGTGGGCAAGGGACTGGGCATAAGACTGAATGTCGGGATCAAAGAAGGCTTTAATGATGATGAGATACTGGATTTCCTGCAGCTCACATTCCAGCATAAATATGATATAGTTTTCCTTCCGACGATAAGCTATGATCTGATAAAAAGCAAGATGCCGGCTCTCAAGAAAATCGACAGGGATTTCGGTGACGTGGAAATGTACAAGTACCCGAGTGCGGTCGGTCGTATCGGATTTTTTAAGGAGTAGGAGCAGGCGTATGCATGAAAAGCTTAACAGCATGAGGCGCGAACTGACGGAGATACTGAGAAGCGACAGGCTGCTCAAGTCCGCTGTCAGAGAAGTCAATAAAATGGATATGATAAAGGGCTCGCTGATAATCAGGAATTCCAGGCATGACAAGATCGCGATAGATGAGATACTAAAAGGAGAGCTGCAGCGTGACGTTCCGGTCGGAGACTATATGTTCATCGAGAATTTCGGTAAAGTCATAAACGTTGCATTCAACTGTCTCGAAATGGGCAACTACATAGATAAGTACTTTCTTATCAGTGCGTACAGGATACTGACTGAGGATGACAAGGGATATTTCAGGAAGACGAATCCGGTCGTGTATGCTTTTAACCATGTACCTGTGCACTGCCTCGATATTGAGGAGAAGCTCGATGACGCGCTGCGCCGCGTGTACAGCCATGAAGCGGGGAACAACATCATACTCAAGGCGATGTACGTGCACAATAAGCTGATAGAGATATATCCGTTCAAGGAGTACAGCGGAGAGCTTGCAATATTTGCGATGAATTACTATCTGATGGAGAACGGGCTCGCACCTGTCAACATGCCGATAGACCGTGACGATTATTTTTCGATCGTCGGCGAATGTCTTAAAGGACACAGGCAGGAGGAATTCTACAATTTTCTGTGCAGAGCCGTTTACGACAAGATGCAGGGTACGATAGACGCCTGCAGAGAATATCTCAAAAATCAGCAGCAGGCTGACTGAATATATGAATATTTAAGACCTTTTACCAGAAAAATAAGTCCGGTGAAAGGTTTTTCTTTTTTGGTTAAGGAGGCGCTGCGAAAGAACGGATATATATCTGCGGAGCCCGGTGATCTCACAGGAAGTGCTGTGGAAAACGCGGAGCTTCATATGATATATCAGGATGCGGCTCAGTGAGAATGAACGCAGCAGCCAGACGCGGCTGATGAAAGTGAAGGATATGGTGCTGAAAGAAGCGGCAGTCAAAAACCCCTTCTAAGTTCAAACTGAATAGACTTAAAAGGGGTTCCGCATGTATTTTTTGAGGATTATTTTTTATTCTTTGTACTGTCGATCTCTGCGAGCTGTGCGGCCACACTTTCGAATGAAGTGGAGCCTTTTGACTTTTTCGCCTTGATGCAGCTTCTGATAGCGATCTTTTCATAGATGTCATCGTCGAATTTGTCGGAGAACGATTTGAATTCATCCATCGACATCTCTTCGATCGCGATGCCTTTGCTGATGCAGTAAAGTACTATCTTACCGATGATCTCGTGGCAGTCTCTGAACGGGATGCCCTTTGAAACGAGATAGTCAGCTGCATCGGTAGCGTTCATGTAGCCGTATTTCGCAGCGCTTTCCATCTTTTCTTCGCGGACTTTCATCGTGAGGATCATCTCGGTGAAGATGCTCACTGACGCCTTGAGCGTGTCGATCGCGTCAAATACAGGGATTTTGTCTTCCTGAAGGTCCTTGTTGTACGCGAGCGGCAGGCCTTTGCATATAGTGAGAAGGCTCATCAGGTCGCCGTATACGCGGCCTGTTTTTCCTCTGATCAGCTCAGCCATGTCAGGGTTCTTCTTCTGCGGCATGATGCTGCTGCCTGTCGAAAACGAGTCATCGATCTCGATGAAGCTGAATTCAACGGAGCTCCAGAGTATCAGCTCTTCGCAGAATCTGGAAAGGTGCATCATCGTGATGGCGCAGCAGTTTATGAATTCGATCGCGAAATCCCTGTCAGCCACGGCGTCCATGCCGTTAGGAAGGACTTCCGCAAATCCAAGCTTTTCAGCGAGAAAATCTCTGTCGGTATCGTATGTAGTGCCTGCGATGGCGCCGCTTCCGAGCGGGAGCCTGTCGACCCTTTTGAGGCAGTCGCTGAATCTTTCTCTGTCTCTCGAGAACATCTGGTAGTATGCGAGCAGGTGGTATGCCAGTGTCACAGGCTGCGCGCGCTGCAGATGTGTATAGCCGGGCATCACTGTATCAGTGTGTTCATTTGCGAGTTTTTCAAGTGCGTCAAGGAGATCGCTCAGCACGCTGTCGAAAGCGGCAGTCTCTTTTTTGAGGTAGAGCCTTATAT
>CAVEWO010000073.1:0-6708 GCA_963619345.1 Bacteroidaceae bacterium | reverse complement strand
ATCCTGTCTCATGTATACCTTACCTCCTGTATTTTTTAGTATCGACAGATACAGGAAAATTAATACTGCTAAAAACATGTAATTGTGCTATAATCGTATACAGTTTTAACTGCGTTCAGCACAGGATCAAAATTTAAAATTATGATAAACAAGAGGTGATAAAATTATGGCGGAATATCATTTAGCCAGACAGAACGGAAGAAATATACCACAGGAAGACAAGATCTTCGGAATAAGCAGCAGAGCGAAAAAAATGATCGCTGAAGAGGGCGCGGATAAAGTCATCAATGCGACTATAGGCTCGCTGCTCGATGATGACGGCAGGCTGATCGTGCTTTCATCGGTAGATAAAGTGTTCAGAGAACTCGATCCTCAGGATTATGCGGACTATGCGCCGATAGGCGGAACGCCTGCGTTCAGAGAAGCGGTAAAGAAGGCAGCTTTCGGATCATATGAGCCGAAGGGATTTACGGAAGCAGTAGCTACTCCCGGCGGCACAGGCACGCTCAGAAACGTGATTGCTAATTACTCAGAACCTGGAGATAAAATCATCACCTCAGACTGGCACTGGGCGCCATATAATACTATCGCAGGCGAGATAGGCAGAAGCGTTGCGACATTCGAACTCTTTACAGCAGACAGGAAATTCAACTGGGAATCGTTCAGGGAAACTGTGGATGGTCTTCTGGAAAATCAGCAGAGCCTTGTTGTGATACTGAACACGCCGGCACATAATCCTACGGGATATTCGCTGACGCTCGAGGACTGGGATAATGTTGTCAAAGTGCTTACAGAAGCGGCAGAGACAGGGAAAGCGATAGCGCTGGTGGTGGATGCTGCATATATAGATTTTGCGGGAGACGAGGAGGAATACAGAAGGTTCCTGCCAAAGCTCGAGGAGCTTCCTGAAAACGTGCTTCCGATCATAGCGTACAGCCTTTCCAAGACATATACGCTTTACGGAACGAGATGCGGAGCGATGATCTGCATGGCGAAGACGAAAGATATCGCGGATGAATTCAGGCGAGTATGTGAGTATTCATCGAGAGGCTCGTGGTCGAACAGTGCCAGAGTGGGTCAGGTGATACTTTCGAAGATATATGCCGACAAGGAGCTGCTCAAAAAAGTGGACGAGGAGCGCGCATATTACAGAGATATGCTGCTCGCAAGAGGCAGAGCTTTCGAGGAAGAAGCGGAGAAGGCAGGACTGGAGACTGTTCCGTTCGATGCGGGGTTCTTCGTGTCGATACCGTGCGACGATCCGGATGCGATCAGCGCGGAGCTGGAAAAGCAGGGGCTGTTCATAGTTCCTCTTGCAAAGGGTCTCAGAGTTTCGGTCGCTTCGGTTTCAGAGGAGAAATGCAGGAAAATACCTGCGATGATCAAAGCGGCAATGGACGAGAAATAAGGTCTCCCGGCAGACCTGCAGAGGTATCCTGACGTCATGCGCCGACGGAGTGAATGATAAAGGCAGTCGTGTTCTTTGATAGATGCGGCTGTCTTTTTTGCTGAAAAAATTTTTCGCTTTCGCAGTGGCTGACGGGAAACTTTCAAGAAGGCAAACAGAAAAAACATATTGACATTAATTTACAAATATGCTATATTTTATCATACAAACGAGACGCCTGACCAGACGTCCTCTGCGGTGCGGGAAAACAAGCGGGGGATCTGAATAGCTGCAAAAGGGCAGGCGGCAGAAAGAGGTATTGCTGAATAAATTTTTTATTCCAAGGGAGGAGAGTATTATGAACGGCAGTAATTTTAACAGAGAGATATCATTCGATATAGTAGAGCACATAGGCGTGATAACGACATATTCTACGGGGTGGAACAAGGAACTTAACCTCGTCAGCTGGAACGGCGCCGCTCCGAAGTATGATATAAGGGAGTGGTCGCCGGATCATGCGCATATGTCAAGAGGTGTCACGCTGCATGAAAAAGAGATGAGAACGATACTGGATCTGATCAGAAACAGGCGGCGAAAAAACAGATATGACAGCAGAGTATCAGGAAACAGCGGCACTGACCGGGCTGGCATGTCGGACGGAGAACCGCGGCGCAGAAGGGAAGAAGGCGATGACGGTGTGAACGCCGGTGAGACAGCATGCGCTGCAAATGCATGCTCTGAAACTGCCGGCCGGGGCGATGATGCAGATCGGGGAGAGGGCCGCAGTGCAGCGTCCGTGAGTGCATACGAAGAACATGGATGTATTTCGTGTGCGGACGATACAGAACCGGCAGAAACCGTATGCGGGATAGATGAAGCAGGATACGAGGAAAATGAGATGAACAGAGTCTTCTGATCTGCATCGTGCAGGCATTTTCTGATTCCTGCCCGGCTCCGTCCGGTGCCGGATACGGCGAGGGAGCACCGGTGTGCAGCGCTGCGGCGCAGGATGTGCAGTCTGTGCCGGCAATACTTAACCTGTGCCAACAATACTTAACCGCATGTGGTTTTTACTCTGCGCATATGATATACTGAATAATATCTATCCGTATAATAAAACAAGAGGAAGGTAAAGCATATGAAAATAAGGATGCGCATAAACCCGGAAGACAGCTACCGGGAGTTCACACGTGAGGATCCGTTTGTGCTGAGAGAGCTGTCAGGCGAGCTGAGAAACGAACTGTCGGCTACAGTTATGCTGGCGCTGGTCAATGGGAAGTACGAAGAACTGACATATGAAATAACAGATGATGCAGACATAACTTTTCTGGATATAAGGGATCACAGTGCGTTTATCGCATATCAGAACAGTCTTTGTCTCATATATCTCAAGGCAGTACGTGATGCCATGGGAAATAATGTTCCTGTGAAGATAGAAAACTCGATCAATAAGAGTCTTTATACGGAGATAGAGACTAGCCAGCCGGTCACAGATATACAGCTGCGCAAGGTGGAGCACCGCATGAAGGAAATCGTTGAGGCGGATATACCGATAGTGTGCGAAGTCTATAAGCGTGATGAGGCTGTCGGGATATGGGAAGAGTATAACTGCATGGAAAAAGCCAAGCTGCTGGATGAAACAAAAAGCATCGTGGATGCCAAGTTTTACAGCATCGACGGATACAGGAATTTTTTCTATGGTCTTATGGCACCGTCTACAGGATATATCAGATGTTTCCAGCTGATGAGATACAGAAGCGGAGTGCTTTTGAGATTTCCGCAGCCGTCTGCTCCGGATCGTCTGCCGGAATATGTAGATGACAGGCAGATATATACGGCTTTTGAAGAAGAAAAGGAATGGAATCGTCTGCTCGGTGTATCATATCTTCCGGATCTCAATGATAAGATACGTGCGGGAGAAGCCAAGAAATTCATACTGCTGTCTGAAGCTCTGCATGAAAAGAAAGTTGCAGAGATCGCAGACTGCATCGCAAGGCGGAACAAGCGTCTTATACTAATCGCAGGGCCATCGTCATCGGGCAAGACGACGTTTGCAAAACGCCTGTGCGTCCAGCTTATGGTCAACGGTCTGCAGCCTCTTTACATGGGTCTGGATGACTATTACAAAGAACGAAGCGATTCTCCGGTTGACAAAGACGGAAACTATAATTTTGAGAATCTGGAAGCACTGGATATCGATCTTTTCAATGATAATATGAAAAGGCTTCTGGCGGGAGAAACTGTGGATCTTCCGGAGTTCGACTTTACGAAGGGGCGGAAGGTTTTCGGCAAAAGGATAACGTCTCTGAAACCGGATCAGCCGATAGTTATAGAAGGCATACATGGGCTCAACGAACGGCTGACCGAGAAAATCGATGAAAACCAGAAATTCCGGATATATATAAGTCTGTTCACGCAGCTCAATATCGACAGGCACAACAGAGTGACAACTACGGATGCCAGGATGATAAGACGCATAGTGAGAGATTATGAGTTCCGCGGAAGCTCTGCAGCAGATACCATTGCGCTGTGGCCTAAGGTCAGAGCGGGTGAAGACCGGAACATATTTCCTTACAGCGGCAGAGCGGATGTGATGTTCAATTCGACACTCACATATGAGCTTTCGATACTGAGAAAGCATGTGGAACCCATCCTGAGAGAGGTGGACGAGCACCGCCAGGAATATGCCGAGGCGGCGCGCCTGCTGAAGTTCATCGGATTCTTTGACAGCATAGAGGATGACAAGGCGATACCGAACAATTCCATAATAAGAGAGTTCATCGGCGGAAGCATATTTGTAAAATGACTTTGCCTGATGAGTGCGGATGCAAAACGTAAGGCGTCTGCATGGCAGAAGTATTGATAAATCGGAAAAAAGGAGTTAATAATGATTGCAGTAATAGGGTGCGCAAAGGAAACTGTCAGCGTAAAAATGAATATGCCTATGGATGAAGGCGAGAGAGCTCTGATGGGAATAGAAGAGCCGAAGACTGAAGCGGATATCAAGGATGATGAGATCGCTGTAAAAGACAGCGGCTGCGGAGTGAATATAGCAAAGCAGCTCTCGGCGCTTGGATATGAGACGGAATTCATTTCTGTAGTAGGCGATGATACGCTGGGTGCAGCAGTGAAGGCTGGCCTGGATGATGCAGGCGTAAAGCGCAGAGGCGTCGATGCGCTGCCGGGAAGTACTGCTGTAGATGTGCATTTTCTGAATGTGCTGGGTGAGATCGTGATGTTCAATAAGAATCTGGAGGCGGTGAAAAAAATAACCCCTGACTTCGTACGCTCAAAAGAGGATATACTGGACAGAGCTGATTATATAGTTATCGACGGAAGTATACCTCAGGAAACGATAGAGTATATAGCCGGGGAATACGGCCCTCGTGATAATGTTAAGATTTTCTTCGATCCGGCCAGCGTTTCGGGCGGATATAAAGCGGCGGATATACTGGAGCATTTTCACTGCGTGCTGCCGGGCAGGATGGAAGCTGAAGCAATGACCGGGAAGACTGTTCTCAGTGAGGAACAGCTCAGAGAAGCGGGTATGTTCTTTGAACAGTCAGGTGTCGACAGATGTGTGATAACTATCAAGGGCGGCGGCATGTATTACAGAGAAGGCGAGTCTGAAGGGATACTCAGACCGGAGAAGCTGTTCCCGTTCGGAAGTACTTCGGGAGCGGGAGATGTGGTATCTGCAGCGGTGATAGCGGGTACGATAGCAGGAAAAGATATAGAGACCGCAGCTAAGGAGGCAATGGCAAAAGCGGCGGCATTTCTGTCGGAGCTGGGGCTTAAAACGGTGGAAAGCTGATCTGCGCAGCAGTAGGAGGAGATTTACAGATGATAACATATAGATATGAGATACCTGTAAGGGAATACAATTCTATAAGGGAGTCAGTAGGATGGAAAGTGCTGGAGGAGGAGCAGGCTGAGAAAGGGCTGAATGGCTCTGAGTTTCTGATAGCTGCCTACGATGGTGAAAAGGCGGTGGCATCTGCGAGAGTCGTGGGCGATGGCGGATACATGCATCTTATTGCTGACGTGATGGTGCGCCCGGAATATCAGGGAAGAGGTATAGGAGCGGATATGCTGAAGGCGATCAGCGCCTGGTTTGAGGATCTTGCGTCTGACGGCAGGTGTATATTGATCAATCTTATGGCGACGAAGGGGAACGAACCGTTTTATGAAAAATTCGGATTTGCAGTGCGCCCTAACGATAGCATGGGAGCGGGAATGGTTAGATGGATAAACGGGTGACCGTTCTTTGATGCAGGATACGAGGCGCAGATCTGCAGATTTTACAGTTCGGCGGCTCTGGCGCTATAGCAGATCCGGCGGTATGGCTTTGACCGCAGAGACATTAATATGAACAGTTACGGGACGGATGTGCCGGCAAAAGTGTTTTGCCGATGCAGCGTCCTGTTTTTTATGCTGTGAGAGGAGGCGGTCAGCCGCAGTCTACTGTTCGATCTGCAAGTACAGCATGTCATATTCTGGTGAAAAAAGCATTTTAAAACAACGTTTCAAACAGGATTTCGGGCTTTAAAAAGCATAAAATCAAACGGTCAAATAAGATCCTGCAGAAATTTTTTTAAAAAATAATTTATATTTGAAAGCGGTCTGAAAATTTTATACAGGTGAAAAAGAAACACGGCATAGCGTGTACGAGATACGTGACTTACAAGCGTTGAAAATACAAGATTTTGCACAGCAAAAAAACACAAAAAACTTTCCCGAAAACTATTGCATAAATCAAGGTAATGTTATATACTACAAAGGCTTGTGTAAGGCGATGATGTGGGAAGTTACCTTGCTATAGGAGAATTTTCACTGAGAATTGTCTCCACGGAGATGGAGGCGGAGGGATTCGCTGGTTTTTTGTTTTGTGTAAAACATAGGAAACACACGAAGCCGTGTACGACGCAGGCAAAACCACTGTACACGCTCTGCGAACCGCCGGAACTTGCGGTTTTGAGTGCGGTTCAGAAGCAGAAAAATCAAGCTTAAAGAACCCCTTGTACGAGCATAGCGAAAACAGTACAAAAAATTTAGGAGGAAAGAAATGAGCGAATTACAGAAAATCAGAATCAAGCTTAAGGCTTATGATCATGCGCTTCTTGATCAGTCCGCAGCAAAGATCGTTGAGACTGCAAAGAAGACAGGTGCCGAAGTTTCAGGTCCTATTCCACTCCCTACGGAGAAGGAAGTCGTTACGATCCTGAGAGCGGTTCATAAGTACAAGGATTCAAGAGAACAGTTCGAGCAGAGAACTCACAAGAGACTGATCGACATCACCAGCGCAACAGCAAAGACTACAG
>CAVEWO010000072.1:0-6744 GCA_963619345.1 Bacteroidaceae bacterium | reverse complement strand
TACAATGAAAGCAGCCATGAATATTACAATTGGAACTTCAGGTATAAGTATGTGGATATATACTCCGATAGCTACATAGTTAAACATAGGCAGCAGTATGTAGTCAAGAAGTATGCCCCAGCCTGCCATGAATCCTATATGAGGGTTGATGCTTCGCTGCGTATAAGTGTAAACTGATCCTGCGATAGGGTAAGCTTTTACCATATGTCTGTAACTCATTGCTGTGAACATCATTGCAAGAGTTGCAACCAGATATGTGAACGAAAGCATGCCGTGTGTCATGTTGGTTACAAGACCGTAAGTTGTGAAAATGGTTATTGGAGCCATATAGGCTATGCCGAAGAAGACTACCGAAGGCAGCTTCATTACCCTGTTGAGTTCCTGCTTATAATGGAATTTTTCAAGACTTCCGCCGGAAGTTTCAACATTTGTTGTTCTTTCTTTTTCTGACATGTCTTTTCTCCTTTACTACTAAAAAAATAATTGCGTCCGCATCTTTAATAAGTATATCAGCCTGCATGATGCGGGAGATATGATGCGAATAATCAAAAGATTATCGTATTCAGGCTTCATATATGATATTGCCGTCCATTACGGTCATTATCACCTTTCTGTTCATAAGTTCGTCTTCCGGGATTTCAAACAGATTTTTGTCAATAACAGCGATATCTGCAAATTTTCCGGCAGAAAGCGTTCCTATTTCGTTTTCTCTCATTACCCCGTATGCTGAGCCATATGTGTAAAATTTCAGCATCTCGCTCAGCGTCAGTTTTTCTGACGGCGTCCAGCCGCCTTCAGGCATGCGGTCGTTGTGAACTCTTGTTACTCCTCTGAATATTTCAAGGAATGGATTGTTATCGACAACTGGGCAGTCACTGCCAATTGCAAGCACGCCTGCAGCTTTATAGAGCGATCTGTATGGAAAAGCTCTGTCGGCTCGTTCCTTACCCAGAACTTCCGGATATGGATTAGCATCAAATGTCTGAGTCAGCGCCAGGTGCTCGGGCTGAACAGAGGGAATGACGTCTAATTTTTTTATTCTGTCAAAATCTTCCTTACTGACAAGTTCAAGATGTTCGATAGCGTGCCGGCAGTTATTCTTTCCATATTTTTCGATTGCGTCTTCAATATAATCAAGTGCATACCGTGCTGATCTGTCTCCGCAAGAGTGAAGCTTTACGGAAAGTCCGCGTTTATGAGCCTCGGGCACTGCTTTGCTGATGGAGGCAAGGTCGTACATCTCTTCACCATTGTTTCCGGGTTCATCAGCATAATCATCCAGAAGCAGTGATGTATGAGTTGTAACAACACCATCAAGAAACTGTTTTACATGATCTATTCGAAGTTTTTCGGATGAATAATTTTTTCTGGCATCAACAACAGCATCAAGGTCGCCTATAAGATCAGGAGCCGCATGAATTCTTATAGTAAGCTCGTTATTTTCATCCATCTGATGATACACCTCAAGATCGCCCATGTTTCCATGATAATACGGCTGTACATCGTTCACAGATGTTATGCCAAGCTCTTTCGCAGTATCCATGAATGCGTGTATAAGTGATTTTTCCTCTTCTGCGGTGAAGTCATAGGCATATTTTGTGGCAAGACCTGTTGCAGCTTCCAAAAGTACTCCTGTAGGGTTTCCGTCTTCATCTCTGATGATTTTTCCTCCATCGATGTCAGGCGTGTTTTTATCCAACCCTATTATCTTCATTGCAGCACTGTTTATCCATGCTCCGTGAACTTCCGCGTGCAAGAGACATACAGGACGGTCAGGAAAATATTTATCGAGTGAGGCATGTGTAGGCATCTGTTTGTTATTCCAGAAAATATGGTACCATGAAAAACCTCGCATCCACCCCGTCTGTTCGGGGTGTTTATCGGCAGCTTCCTTTACCATAAGAGCAGCCTCTTCCTCCGACTTTGCATCAGCAAGATTTACATAAGTTTTAAAAAGTCCGCCCATCAGCAGATGAGTATGGCTGTCATGGAAGCCTGCGGTCACTGTGTTGTCTCCGAATTCCTTTACCAGAGTATTGTCATCGGCATATTTGGAAAAATCATCGCCTTTTTCAACAGCCAGAATCTTGCTGCCATTGACCGCTATAAAACCAGGAAACGGTTCATCACTGATACTGTCAAATATACAGTTGCTTTTTATTATGAGATTTGCTTTCATTGATTCACCTCATTTCATAAGAATGCTATGTTTTCCGGTATACAGCAAACAATCTGTTTCCGGAAAGATATTCGTAATCTGTGCTACGTAAGGTTGATTTAATGAGTAAAGCTTTACCGGTACAAACATATATAACAAGAAGCGTGCCAACAAGAAAACGTTGAAAGTCAGCCGTTTTTAATTTTAAACCAGAAGAAACATGTAAGTGCACGCTTACACTTGATAAAGAATATTCAAAAAAGACCGTCAAATTCAACTGCTTGCCAGATGTGTAAGTATGCACGAACAGTGTAAGCAAAGACTTACACTGTTCGTGCCGGATTTTCATAATTAAAGAAAGCCAGGATATATTTTTTCAGGAAATTGCAGAAAATTTTTATAGATGTCCGGTCTGTCTGTAATAAAATTCGGAATATCATCGCAGGCATTTTGCGATTTTTTCGAGCCGAAATATTCGTCATTTCTGATAAAAGATGTTCAACAAGTGTGATTGACTGCCGGAACGACTTTTTATATAATATACTCATTAGGGGAGATGATAAAAATGTTAAAGTACGGGCGCTATGCAAAATCGGTAGAATTACTGTGTTTTAAGCCGGCATTGGCAAGACTTGCGATGCTGTATCCGGAAATGGATATGAGAAATTACAGGAAATCCGTGAAAAAAGAATACAAGGCGATGCTTCTAAGGACGCCGGACATAGGCGGCAGTTCTTTGGAAATGAACCTCTACATTGCAGCATTCGTTTTTTCCTTATATAAAGCAGCACCAGACAAAATCAGCCTGGACATTATGAATGAGATGGTAAATGCGGTTTTTGAATCTCCATTTATGGTAAAAGCGCACAAGAATAAGAAATGTACGCTGTTTACAGATAAAGTGCAGGATAAAAAAGTGAAGGAAAGCATGGCAAGTCAGACATCGAAGTATGAACTTGACTGGAAATTCATCTATGAAAAAGGAGTCGACGAATTTTACAATACGTATACGGAATGCGGTATTTGCAAATTAGGCAGAAGAGAAAACTGCTTTGAATTTGTTCCGTGCCTATGCAGTATGGATGAAAGAAATTACAGGAATGAAGGCGGTCAGCTGCATCGAACCAGAACTCTGGCACAGGGAGATGAGTGCTGCGATTTTCATGTCACAAAAATAAAACAAGAAAAATGAATCCTATTTATGCTCGGGTAAGATAGTACGCAAGATAATGTGTAAGTACATGGGCTCCAGATAATCAGTATTTCAACAGCAGAAAATAAAATGCACCCTGTGTATGAGACTTGGACTATCAAAGCATGGGGTGCATATTTTATTCTTACTATATTTATATCATTCGAGCTGTGAAGTGCAGTGCGGGCATCTTGTGGCCTTTACTGATATTTCACTTCTGCAGTAAGGACATTCTTTTGTCTCGGGTTCAGTTTCAGGCTCCTTGGCTTTTCCCAGGGATTTAGCGGTATTGAGAGCCTTTACGAGAACAAAAAGTGCAAACGCGACGATAAGGAAATTTATCACTGCCATGATGAATGCGCCGTATCTGAGATCCACTCCTGCAATGCTGGCGGTCAGATCATTAAAGTCGACCTTTACAAGAAGGCCGATCACCGGTGAAAGAATATCATCTACGAGTGAAGTAACAATTGTTGTAAATGCTGCCCCTATTATGATGCCGACTGCCATGTCGATGACATTGCCTTTCATTGCGAAAGTCTTGAATTCATTTAAAAATTTTTTCATGTTGATTTGACACTCCTTTTGATTTGATTAAAATTTTAAAATAAAATGCTCAGCGAAACATATTTTAACATCAATCGATATAATTGTAAAACTCCTTGCATAACGGTTGTACTGCGATGCTGTTTGCGTGTATAATAACCGTATAAATCCGGGAATTAGGGAGAATGAGATAGCAATGACAAGCAGAGCACAACGACACACGATCTATAGAAACAGGCAGAAAACAAGGAATATGGTACTCCTTGTGATATTCCTTGCAGTATTTGTGGTCACATCGCTGATAGCGATTGCGGCATATGTCTCGACCAACGTCTATCGGAACAAAGAAGAATTTCGCGAGTATGCGGATGAGGAGCTGAAAAAGACGCAGAATTTTTCAGTTACAGACAAGACCAAAGTCGAGTACGAATATGCCAGCCCGATATCATATGTAGTCGAGTATGACGTGTGTGACGATCAGAGCGTTGCAGCCTTTCGCGAGCAGCGGATATCTGAGATAAAACAGAAATATATCGAAACTGCTTCGGCAGTGGAAAAAGCCAGAAAAAAAGAGAAAAAGAGGCTTTACAGGCCTCTTGAACATGTGCTGATACTAAAGTCCAGCGTTTATCAGTCGGTCAGCGGTGCGATAAGCCTGGCGATTTACGAGGACAGCAGCAGTGAAGTGGAAAAGGACATGAAAAGAGCTGACTCTCGTATAAATACATATCAGTTTTCTGCAAAGACAGGAAATCCTCTGGAGCCGATGCAGATATTCCGAGAAAATTACAGGCAGATCTGTTCGGAATATTTCAGTGAATATTTTAAACGAAACTATGAAAAAGATGAACTGAAAAAGGGCTGGGAGCAGTATGTCACGGCTGAGGAGGGGAATTTCAGCAAATATGCACTTACAGACAAAGGTGTGACCTTTTATTTCGATGAAGGCACTGTGCTGAAAAAATCCAGAGGTGTAGTGCAGGCGGGAATATCGACTGCCGATCTGAATGGTACGCTGAGGGAAAGTGTGCTGGAGAGGTACATAGATCCTTCGAAGCCGATGGTGGCGGTGACGTATGACGACGGACCCGGCGGGAATGCAGAGACGAGGATACTCGAATGCCTTAAAAATAATGGAGCAGTGGCGACTTTCTTTTATCTGGGCAGCCGTGTTTACAGCAGCCCCCAGAACGTGAAGACGGCGTATGAGATAGGATGCGAGCTGGGAAATCATACGTGGAACCATCCGGTGCTGACAAGCCTTAAGCCGGAAGAACTTACCAGGCAGTTCAATGATACCAATGCAGTGATAAAAGACGTGGCGGGAGTGTATCCAACACTGTTCAGACCGAGCTATGGAGAAACTAACGATGCGATAAACAAGATGTCAGATTTGCCGGTAATCATGTGGACGGTTGATACGCTCGACTGGAAATACCGCGACGGGCAGAAAGTCTTCGACTCGGTTCGCAGTGCTTCAAACCTCGACGGGAAGATAATCCTGATGCATTCGATCTACGAGTCGACCGCTGACGCCACGGACAAGATCATACCGTGGCTTAAAGAAAACGGATACCAGACTGTTACAGTCAGCGAACTGATAAAATACAAGACAGGTTCGGGTCCTCAGGCAGGAAATATATACCGCACATTTTAAAAAGCTGTCATTTCAAAAAGCTGCTTCTTTTCAACAGGCTGGGCTTTAAGTTGTCTGAAAATTCTTATTGTAATGGGTTTTTCTTTATGCTATTATAACCGAAAGATAATATTTGAAAGCTTGCGCTACTTTGAGCTTCAGATTTTATGTTTATTTTCTGTTTTACGTTATTGTCTTTTTAATTTAAAGAATGCTGTCATGCATGCAAGGGTTACTATTAATAACGGATAAAAAGGGGGAATGATGGGAAAACAAAACGATGTAAAATTCAAACGTGTCCTGGGGTTTGGTGCCGTATATGGCGCTGCCAGGAGTCTTGTAGTAAAAGGGGGTATAGAATAATGATGAAATTTTACAGATGTGCACATTGCGGAAATATAATAGCATTTGTAGAAAACAAAGGAGTTCCTGTAGTATGCTGCGGAGAGAAGATGAATGAGATTGCTGCGAATACAACTGATGCAGCATTGGAAAAGCATGTGCCTGTCTATGAGATCAAAGACGGCATTGTTAAAGTGACGGTAGGCGAGGTGGATCATCCGATGCTTGAGGAGCACTTTATTCAGTGGGTGGCACTTGAAACAAAAGAGGGAAAGCAGAGAAAGATACTGAAACCGGGACAGAAGCCAGAGGTATCATTTGCACTAACAGAAGGAGATGAAATCGTTGCAGTCTATGAATACTGCAATCTTCATGGATTATGGAAAGGGTGAGAGTTAAAACCGTTTAGTCTTTTTTACACCGGGGGGATTATTAAAAGCCGGTTCGTTGATTTGATGTTATTGTTTTCCGCAGAGATTCAGCATTACCGTTCAACGACATTTTTTAAAGGAGGGGGTATGTATGTCTTTTTTTAAAAGCAAGCGTTTAGAAAACGAATTCAAAAACTTCAACGCATGGAAATCGCTGATGGGGCTTATTCTGACTATCGGAATTGCAGTTATTATCAAACAAGTGCTTCTTCCGGACAGCGTTGAAAACTTTGGTGCATGGAGTACACTTCCGGCACTGTTCCTTATTGTCTACATATTCGTGACAAAGAGGATTATCGAAGCGCTTTTTCTAGCAACTTTTGTCGGGTGGATCATGTGTGTGCAGCCGGGCGAAAATGTTCTTACTGTCTTTAACGAAACGTTCCTTGAAACTATGCAGACGGGAAGTGACGCATGCTGGCTTATCATCGTATGCGGC
>CAVEWO010000071.1:0-6747 GCA_963619345.1 Bacteroidaceae bacterium | reverse complement strand
TGCTCGGGATTTTTCTGCTGGTGCTGGTTCTTCAGTTCGCGATCACGCAGTTTGGCGGTGCAGTGTTCGAGACAGTGGCATTGTCTTCAGGTATGTGGCTCAAAATGCTGGCAGCAGCGTTTACGGTTATTATCCTGAATGAAGGCATCAAGCTGGCAAAGCGTGCTGTAAAGAAAGCGGACTAATGGTGAGGAGGATTCTTTTAAGTATTTAACATATCTTTTTAATGATACTGCGGCTTTTTATGCAAAGGGCTGCAGTTCTTTTTTTGGCAAAAAATCGCAGCGCGTGCCTGGCGGCAAGTGCAATATGGGAAGAGCCGCTTTTATCAAGATAAATACATTTTTTTCCAAGAAAACCATTGACAGGAAATATAAATGGATATATAATCCAGATATAGTAAAAAAATCAACAAATTTCGGGCTAAGATCCCGGAAAGCGACCGGATATAAAGATCCGGCACAGTCGAAAAGGAGGAAAAAATGGTGATTGGAAAAATGGAAAACAGAAAGGCAAAGTTCAGAAAGTGCGCAGCGGCAGCGTTGGCAGTGATGACGCTTGCATCAGCGGGTGCGACACTTGCGTTCTTTACAGATCAGGAGGAGAAGGTAAACACCTTTACGGTCGGAAATATCGACATACAGCTGGAAGAACCACAGTGGGATCCCGATAAAGGCAAGGACATCACTCCTGATAAAGAGGTACCCAAGGATCCTCAGATCACTAACACCGGAGCAAACGATGCATATGTGTTCATGGAAGTCAGTGTGCCGAGAAGCGAGGTCAGAACAGTGAATGATGACGGCAGTCTCAGTGAAGCACTCGTGCAGGATCTGTTCACTTACAAGACGAATGAGGGCTGGACTCTGATGATGAAGCAGTCAAATGACGACAGCACTACATATTACTATGCATATACTAATGCAGACAATACGATGAAGGCGCTGAAGCCGGAAGAAACTACGACGCCTGTGTTCAGCAGTGTAAAATTCATAAACATGACAGAGGGAGAACTTGAAGGCAAAGACATTTCCATAAACGTAATTTCTAGAGGAATACAGACGGAAGGTATTGATATAACGGATCCGGCAGGCATATATTCACTGATTGTAGGAGATATGAAATAGAGTGAGAGGTAAATGGGTGAGATGAAAAGCAAATACCAGCCGGGAGCAGCAAGTATCGCAGTCGTACTGCTGGCTGTGATCCTGCTGATATCGGCAGATGTGGCGGCAGCACTGCTGATCGCCCGTCATTCTCTGGACAATGATTTCACTGCAGGGGAAAATATCAGCTCTATCGAAGAAAAGTTTGATGAGTATGAAGGGTTCAAGGCGGGGGAAACGTATGAAAAAAATGTAGCGGTGCGCAATGAAGGGAGCGTCGACTGCTATGTGAGAGTATTTGCCGAGGTAGAGGACCCGATCGTTTCAGAGTCTGTAAAGATAGATTTCAACGACAGAGAATGGACTGAAAAACAGAGCGACGGGTACTATTACTACAGGAAAGTTCTCGGATCCGGAGAAGTGACAGAGCCTCTGTTCACTCAGATAACTGCGATAAAGGATGCAGACAGTTTTAGGATGATATGCTACAGCGAAACGGTACAGGCGGAAGGCTGCTCTGACAGTATGAGCGCATTCCATGGCAGATGAAAGAAGGTGCAGATATGAAGTTTGGATCAATGCAGAAAAAGCTGGCTGCAGTGTGTTTTGCAATCGCGGCTGCGGTGATGATTTTTATCACATATACATCTGCGGCATCTGCTGTGGCGACGAGCACAGTCCCGGACATCAACGCCATAGTTCCGGCAAGCTATACATTCGATACTGGATATATCAATGCTGAGTGGGAGATAAATGATGCATATAAAAATGTGATAACTGTCATGGACAAGCGGTCGGGAGAAGGGTGCATAAGCTTTGTTGTGGCGAAGAACAATTCATCGACGAAGACATATACAGATCCGCTTACTATTATATACAGAAATGCAGGAAAGATAAACGGAAGGTCTGTGGATATAAAGCTCAACGTGGACAAACTGGTGCAGACCGGGAGCACGGACACGAATATCGTCAACTGCGACGGCGAGTTTCTGTGCCTGTGGTCAGACTTGACCGATGTTTCGTCGCAAAAGACTACGGGAACGAGGTACAAACTGACGCATACGACAGACCTTTCGTATACGATAACATATGCTGATGACGGCAGTCTGGTGGAGTTCCCGTGCTTTCAGGCTGTGACGGATCTGGATACGTTCCAGAATGTCGCATCGGTGGCGGAAGGATTTGTACCTGTTTCAGGATACAACACGGCGTATCTCTATCCGGGGAGTGTGCTGAAGCAGCAGAATGGAGGTTTCTTCGCACCTTCACAGCTCGAAACTAACGGAACCGATTCATATACGAAGACGGGACTGTATATAACGACGAGCAACGGGAAATTCACAGGCAGATTTTACGGTACGAACTGCAGGACGCAGCTGCTGATATACAATCAGTACAGAGCGGGGATGCTGCCAAAGCCTTCCTTGTATATCGACAGCTCACATGTTTATGAACCGGGAGAAGATGTGCTGATAAATGTGAAGCAGAAAATAGGCACATTATTTGTGGATACAGTCACGCGTTACACACAGTTCGGTATATCAGATGATATACCGCAGGGGCTTTCGTATAAATCAGCCAGAGTCCTGGATGAATCAGGCAGCGATGTCACAGATAAAGGAACGCTGAGCTATGATGAAACTTCAAGGACAGTGAAGTTCGAGTTTTCGAGCAGCTTCATACAGTCTCAGAGCAGTTATGACGGGAGTCAGTATACGCTTGAGATAAAAGCAGCTGCAGACAGCCCTGAAGAAAGCAGTACAGTTATAACCGATACAGCGAGATCGACCATATCGGGGATAGATCAGGAGACTAATGAACAGTCACTGAGAGTAGCCGTGCCGTATCATGTTTCGTATGAGTATGTGAGCGGATCACAGGGGCGGAGTCTGCCGGATGAAATAAACGTTTCCAAAGGAACATATGCGATTTCAGACAGCGGGACGTATTATCAGGGGGATGAAGCGGTGAGAAAGGAGAGCCCTGAAGAAGGCGTGAAGCTTGAAATCAAAGATGAAGACGGCAGCCCTAATGGTTTCTGGGTGCTGTCCTGGGATGCAGAAAAGAAGACAGTGGAAAGTGCGGATGTCGTTTTTACAGGAACGTGGCGATATGTGCCTGTTCCGCGTCTGGTGATAGTGAAAAAGATGCAAGACTCAAAAGATGAGTTTACGGCAGCGCATGGAGAGCCGGTATTCCTGTTCAGGATAACCGGCAGCGACTCGGGGAAGTCGTGGTACAGAGCGATCACGTTCAGCAGAGAAGCTGTCAGCGAAGTCAGAAAAAACGGTTCATACAGGGACAGCGACGGTGTATATTTTGTTCTGCGCGATGGATACATCTATGGTAAATATGCACCGGTATATCTTCCGGAGGACGATTATACAGTGGAAGAGATGAATACATTCAGGTTTATCAATTCACTTGCAGAGTCGAGATATCACGGTGACGAGGTGACTGTTGTGGATTCAGCAAAGGAAGCAGTGAAAGCGCCGCTCAGGCTGAGTGAGTACAAGCCCGGTCAGGACGGCTTCGGAGCGGATTATATCAGTGTGTGCTTTGAAAATGCGAAGACTGACTGGAGCAGGCTGTCGCATACTGATATCATCATAAACAGATTGAAGGAGGCGGAGTGATGAAAGCACAGATGAAAATATCTCGCAGAAAGCTCATTGCTGCCGCTGTGCTGCTGATGACTGTGCTTACGGGGACTATTGCTTATGCGGCATATGTTTATTCTGCAAAGGTGGAAAACCGCTTCAGCTCCGGCGGTATAAACATCGAAGCGGAGTGTTTGCAGGAAAAGGACGGCAGGCTCGTACCGGCAGGCGAATTGGCAGTTGTGAATCTTGATTCAGTCGTTTCATACATACCGTGCATAACGAACAGAGCAGAGGAATCATATATACGAGTCAGACTCGAAGCTGAAAGCGCCGGAGACGATATAGACCTCACAAAGTATCTGTACAGCGTTGACAGCAGATGGAAAGAGGCGGGGGGATATATGTACTGCACTGAGAAACTAGGATGTAATGAGAGCGCGGAGCTGTGCAGAGGTTTTGAGATCCCTGCCGAATGGAACTACAGAAAAGAAAACAGAATGAAAGTAAGACTCGTGGCAGATGCGGTGCAGGCAAAAAACATATATCCCGATTTTGATTCGGCAGCGCCGTGGGGAAATGTAGCGGTCGAAAGATCAGAAGTCAGAGGCCAGTATACAGTCAGAGAAACCGTGCCGGTCTCCGGACAGGGTGCAGTGAAGATCGTATGCGACAGCAGCTCGGGGATATCGGTTTCTGAAGACCGCATGTTCAGTGAGATCACAGACGGGGCATTTTTGCCCGGGGATGAACGCAGCGGAAGTCTGGTGATCAGAAATGATAGAAAGCACAAAGTCAAAGTGTTTTTTAAAGCTGTATCTGACAGCTCAGAATTATCCCAAAGCATGCAGCTGAAAATCTGCAGCAGACAGAATGACAAAGGCATATCAGCCGGAAAGGTGCAGTCTTTCTACAGCGGTTCAATGTCGGATAGGAGACTGGCTGAATACAGGCTTATTGCAGAACTTGATGCAGGTGAAGAACAGCAGCTGGATATCACTGCATCGCTTCCGCCTACAGCAGATAACAGATGCCAGTTGAAGGAAGGCGCGCAGTTATGGTATTTCACTGTCAGCGAGGATGGCACCGCACCTGACACAGGTGAACCGGGCAGATTCGGAATACTGATGGCACTTGCGGTATTATGTGCTGCAGCCGCTGCATCAGCTGCATTTATCATCGTGGCGCATGCACGCGGGGCAGCCGGCAAAAAACTGCATTAAAAAACGGAAACTGTACCGGATGCAAGTCGATAATGTGATATAATATGGCATAACGACAGCAAGAAGAAAGGAAGTGAGATCATGAGCGATTGCATCTTTTGCCAGATAGGCGAGGGACAGATACCGTCGAACAAGGTATATGAAGATGATAAGATACTTTGTTTCCACGATCTGGATCCACAGGCGCCGGTACACGTTCTGATAATACCGAAGAAGCATATCACATCTCTGGATGACGTCACTGAAGAAGACAGTGAGCTGCTTGGTTACATAATGACCAAGGTGAAGGAGATATCAGCAGCACTCGGTCTGGAAAACGGATACAGGCTGGTGAACAACTGCGGCGAAGACGGTCTTCAGACCGTAAAGCATCTTCATTTTCATCTTTTAGGAAAACGAAAGATGACATGGCCGCCGGGCTGATGACGGGATAAAAGACACGGAGCAGAATGATGAAAAAAGCTGTATGCCGGCAGTGCCGGGTGTCAGAGACGACACCGGCGGCCGGATACAGCCTTTTCTTTCTTTTTTATATACAGCCAATATCGCTTGGATCATTGACCGGTCAACTGACTGCCTGCAGATGCGATCAGCCGGTGATCTTCAGGTTTTTCAGCGAAAGATCTAGTATAGGCGCGGAGTGAGTCAGTGCTCCGCTGGAAACGTAGTCGACGCCTATGTCGGCGAGTCTTGCGATGTTCTCTCTGGTGATGTTTCCGGAACATTCGGTCTCTGCACGTCCGTCAATCACCTCTATTGCTTTCTTCATATCATCATCAGTCATATTGTCCAGCATTATGATGTCTGCTCCGGCTTCAAGTGCCTCACGGAGCATTTCCAGATTTTCTACTTCGACCTCTATCCTGCGTACGAACGGTGCGTATTCTCTGGCCATTTTTACGGCAGCGGCGACGCCTCCTGCGGCATTGATGTGGTTGTCTTTGAGCATCACGCCGTCGGACAGATTGTATCTGTGATTGTGACCGCCGCCTGCTCTTACAGCATATTTTTCAAATATCCGCATGTTAGGGGTGGTCTTTCGAGTATCGAGAAGCTTTATCCCGGTACCTTCAAGCAGACGTGTCATTTCATTGGTATAAGTGGCTATCCCGCTCATCCTCTGAAGGAAATTGAGCGCTGTGCGTTCCCCGGACAGTATCGCGCGCGCACTGCCTTCGACAGTAGCGATATGCTGTCCTGCAGTGACCGCATCGCTGTCGGAAACGAATGCATTTACAACAGTGCTGTCGTCAAGCATCTTGAAGACTCTGCCGAATACATCGAGACCTGCGATTATGCCGTCTTCCTTGCAAAGAAGCTGTGCGGAAGCACGGCTGCTGTCTTTCACTACTGAATTTGTAGATACATCTTCTGAAGAGATGTCTTCGCGCAGAGCTGATGCGATCAGTGGATCCATGCTGCTGCGCATAGTTATTTCATCTATCATGCTGATTCCTTTCTGTCTTTTCTTATGGCTTCAAGTATCTGTTGCTTGCTGTTTTCTGAGTATACTGCCATGTCGAGATATTCCTGCAGATCCAGTCCGTATATGCCGGCGATCTCATCAAGGGAAAGATCCGTGTATTTCTCGTACCGCGACGGATCGCATTTGCCGGCAGAGTGCTGAGCAGTCATGTGCATGGCTGCACTTTCCGCGAATACCAGGCTTTCCAGAAGTGAATTGCTGGCAAGCCGGTTGGCACCGTGAACACCGTTGCAGCATGTCTCGCCTGAAGCATACAGGTGCTCCATCGATGTGCGGCTGTTCAGATCGACATCGACCCCGCCCATAAAGTAATGCTGCGCAGGAACGACCGG
>CAVEWO010000070.1:0-6761 GCA_963619345.1 Bacteroidaceae bacterium | reverse complement strand
TCCAAGCTCTCTGAGCGGCTTCCTCGCTATGATATCGAGGTCCGCTCCTGTAGTGTTTTCGTCGAAAACCGCCATCGCAAGATCTACATGCGCTTTCAGTACTGCCGTGTATACTTTTTTACGGTCGCTGCTCACAGGTCCGAGTGCAACAGTTCTCGTTATATCGGTCGTGCCATTATCATACTGACCTCCCGAATCTATCAGCACGAACCCTTCCGGCTTAAGCAGCGCACTGCTGCTTTCCACAGCTGAATAATGTATTATCGCACCGTGTTCTTCATATCCTGCAATCGTGTCAAAGCTCAGATCATATGCCCCGTGCCTGCGCCTGCTGCTTTCCAGATGGTCCGCCAGCGATATCTCCGTCACCTGCCCTGTGCTCACACTGTTTTTGAGCCAGTACAGGAACTCCGCCATCGCAGCTCCGTCGCTTATGTGCGCATCCTTCGTCGCTTTTATCTCTGTGCTGTTTTTTACTGCTTTGAGTTTTTCTGCAGGGCTTTTGCAAAAGATGCAGGTCACGGAGTCTTTCAGGCTTTCGGCAAGTGCATACGATACTGAATCTTTGTCCAGCATTATCGTGCAGTCCCTGAGCTGTCTGAGATCTTCGAAAACCTCGGCATACCGCCTGACCGCAGTCTTCGCATATCCGGCTGCCGAAGATGCTCTGCACTTTATATAAGCATCATCCATCACATAAAGGATATCTTCTTCCTTCGAGATCAGTGCAAAAGCATAAAACACCGGCGTATGCTCTACATCGCGCCCTCTCAGGTTATAGATCCACGCAATATCTTCCAGCCTGCTGACGAGCAGCCAGTCGGCTTCGCCCATCTCGGCCTGCAGCCTCTCCAGCTTCGAAACGGTCGTCTCTCCTGTGACTTCAATCGGTATTTCGTATATCTGTGACGGTACGATTTCTGGGCGGTCTGTCCAAATATCTCCGACAAGATCCAGATCGTAAATCGTCGATGCGTGATGACCGCATACATCTTCTATCTGCTTTCCCATATCATGACTCACGATCCTGCCGTCGAAGCCTATCGTCATAACAGAATTCCTCGATTCGATATATTCCATTATATCCGGCACGCCGCCAACTCCCATTTTCATCAGAGTTATCCCGCTTCCTTCAAGCTGCTGCGCCGCCTGCAGAAAGTACCTGCCGTCTGTCCACAGCCCGGCGAAGTTCTGCTCTACTACCAGCGTCCCGGCCGATCCTGTGAATCCCGAGACATACTCTCTGCACTTGAAATAGTCGTTCACATATTCAGAGCCGTGATAATCGGTAGTCGGTATTATGTAGAGGTCGACTCCGGCCTCACGCATCTTTTTCCTGAGCATTTTCAGCTCACTGCGCATACATCCCACTCCTTTCATTAGTGTATCAGCGAAGCCAACATTAAGGTTACACCCTTGCGGCGTTTCATACATTTGCCGGCGAAACCAACATTAAGGCTGCCCTGCAAAGTAAGTGCTGATGTTTATAGCATTTAGAACCCGAGTTCCTCGTCGATCAGGATCACTTCCGCCTCCATGTTCATCATCGGCTCCCACATCACGACAAGACCCCTGCATATGCGGTCAGGGCTCTTGCAGTTATAGCACCTGTCTGCATTAACAGCACAAGGCGTTTTCTTTCCGAGCTTCCTCGCATTCTTCGGGGATGCGATGTTCCTCGCACGCCAGAGCGCATCATCATATGTCTTTGCCAGCTTGTTTCTTCCAACGATATAATACACCTTCTCGTGCCCGTAAAGAGTCGAAGCGACACGGTTTCCCGCACCGTCTATATTAATAAGCTCTCCCGTCTCCGCAAGACCGTTCACCGAAGTCAGATACACCTGTGCCGACGCGGCATCCGCTCTCGTTTCCGGACCCGTCTCCCAGTGCCAGTACACCGTGCTGTCTTCCGAAAGGCGATCATAGAGCCCAAGATCCTTTATCGTCATCGAGCCGCCGATACCCACACTCTTTCCTTTAAGCTCAGCCGCAAGATAGTCCGCAGCCGCTTTGCCTGTACCGAAAGAACATACTTTGTATCCGCGCTCTTTCAAATTCTTTTCAACTCTGCTGAAATCTGTCATATCTATTACCCTCCTATGTAAAAAGAGCCTGCAGTCAGCGATTGCCGCTCTGCCGGCTCTGTGAACGAATACTTTGAAAATGCAGTAGACTTATTCCTGTATTACAGAAAAGCTATTATTCCGTCAACGATTTTATCAAAGCTTCTTTCTGCAGTGTTTACACACAGATCGTAATTGCCTTTGTCTCCCCATTTTTTCCCAGTCAGGAATCCGTAATATTCTGAACGATTCTTATCTATCCTGCTGATTTCCTGACGAAGTTTCTTATCGGTCAGCTTCTCTTCAGATGCTTCTCTAGCACGGCAACGCGCCACTTTGAAGTCCATATCTGCATAAGTGAACACCCTGAGCGGATTCATATCACGGAGTATGAAATCAGCTCTTCGTCCTACTATGACGCAGTCCGATCTGTTTGCCATATCTTTTATTATCTCGCTTTCCTGCTGCAGTACATCCATATGCTGCTCCAGCATCGGATTCATTGATGACCAGAGTGATCTTCCTGTCGTGAACGTCATCAGAGGGAAAGGTCCCGTCTCATCCATTCTGCTGAGATAATCTTCAGCAAGCTTTGTCCTTTTCACCAGTTCATTCACGATCTCGCGGTCATAATAAGCGATCTGAAGTTTTTCAGCGATGCTGTGACCTATTTCTCTGCCGCCGCTCCCGAATTCACGACCTATGGTTATTATTCTGTTCATTTGCTACCTCCTTAAAGTCAGTTCCTACGGCTCTTTCTCCCGTATATATAATATACCAAACATATCAGCAGTGTGTAAAGCCTGCAGCCCTTGAATATTTTACAGATACCGCCTGCAGAGGATTTTTTTCGGGCATCTTCATGCCACCGCTACATGATTTCTTGACATCAACAGCTTACATTCCGACATATCGTACTCGTACACATTGTCTGAAAGAAATTCCTCTTCGGGCACATATGGACCTCTATTGACATCTCTGACAGTCTGTTCAAGCGCACACAGATCTGCACCGTATTTCTTCGGCATCACGATCAGTTCATGTATGGAAGACGGCAGTATGTAATAATCGCCACCCATGTATTTACCGACACTCTGTCTTACTTCATCCGATATTATCGCAGTCGCTCCGTATATATGCTTTTTCGTCGTAAGAATAAACATCATCCCTTTCGCATCCTCTGTGCCTGCCATGTCTGCCATGCTTTCCAGCACGAAATTCACAGGCAGCTTCATATTCCTCATCGCTGTCTCATGCAGCTCATCCCTGCTTATCCCCCATATTTCCAGCATCTCATCTTTTATCTGCGTTGCGTAATATCCTCTGCTGCCGTCACCGACCCTGATCTGATACGATATCGCGAATTCGCCCATGCGCCTGTACGGCGTGCCCGCCAGTCTGCGGCTGTTGGCATTGCTGTTGACGAGCTTGCATTCCACAAGCGGTTCGACACGTTCCCAGTCGTTCATAAAATCCGTCATCTCGCTGCATGAAGGCATGTACAGTGCCTCTACCGTCGATTCAAAGAAAAGCTTCACATCGTTAATGAGTTCGTCGATACCAGTACCATCCTCATAAAGCGCATACAGATCTTCCAGATAAAGACACGGTGTCATCGAATTCCCTTCGGTTCGCAGCATCAGCCCTTCTCTCACAGTATCATTGTTCTTCACCGCTCTGTTCAGCTCCACATGCATCGAAGCCGAATCCTCCTGAAATCTCTTGTTCATCTGTGATATCATGACATTTCTGAATCCCTCGTATGATAATGTATTACCCATAACTTCCTCCCTTCGTGCCGGCATCTGCGGCTTTGCAAATCCTGCACCGCCATGCAGCCTGCCTGTTTGATCCATTTGTTTTATGTAAATTTATGGTAATTCATTATTTTTCATTTGTCAACCATTTTTTGTTTTAATTGTATTTTTTATACATTTATTCCCCTGAAACATATTTTCTGCTGTGCTTTTCTGCGAAAGAAAAACGGCTACATTTTTGTAACCGTTTCAATTCTCTATCTTTATTTATTTCTGCCACTCTTCTGCTCAGACAGCTCGAAGTCAAACTTCATCGCCAGCGCTTCAAACAGCTCATGCATCACGCGCATCGCTATATCCCTGATATCCAGTTTGCTCATGTATTCGAGGACTTCCTGCTGATCGCTTTCCGGCACCCTGAATATGCTCAGGCTTATGGAAAGAAATCGCGCGATCTTTCGCTCCAGTGTAAAGTACATGTCGCACGGATGCACCATGAATCCTCTCATTATGGCAGATGTGCCTATCTCCAGCTCATAAAAATCACTCTGGCCGCACCCCGGCATATAAGAACCAAACAGCTTGTAAAGCTCTTTTGCCATCTTCTCCTGTATCAGGGCGGCCGTATCCGGCTGCGTGTAGACCTGCACGTATATATCTCTTATGTTTTCATTTATTTCCGCCAGCGCCAGCTGTATCGCAGTCTCTACCGCATACAGCATAACAGGTTTTGCTTTGCTTCCGATCACCTGATCGGCAATGTCAAACTGATTATCAAACATAAAGTCTATCAGTTCGTTCAGAACACCACCCTTTGACTTGTACAGATGATAAAAAGTTCCTGCGCTTACATCTGCCTCTTTGAATATCTGCTTAGGAGATGTATTGCTGTAGCCCTGTTCGATAAAAAGGCGCACACAAGTCGAAAGTATCCGTTTCTGAGTTTCCGTTCTGTTATATCTTGTTCGTATTTTACACAGCCCCTTCTTTTTAGCAAAATTAACCAGTACTATCAGTATATCAGCTAAAAGCTCTGAATTCAAGAGTCTTTGCATGCGTAAAACAATAGCATCAGCCGCACAAACCGCTGTCGTTTTCACTGTATCTTGCCTGCAAGTACGCTGCAATGTCACGGCATACCGTCTTTTTCCCGGCTTTTATGAAAAAATGATCGCCTTTCATCAGTTCGATTGTTACATTGCCCGCCGTGTATTCTGCCCATGTACTGTACTTGTCCGGTTGCACTATCAGATCATACAGACCGCCATATACACTGATATCACAGCTCACCTTCATTCTCGTATTCGGTACGAAGCTGCTCACGAGTCCGAAATCTGCTCTGGCTATCGGCAGGAATATCTCCCGGAATTCCCGAAGCCGCATCATCCTGGAATCAAGCGCGCCAAATGATATCAGTTCTTCACAGAATTCATCGTCAGTCAGATCTTCAGCTTTGATTTTTTTCATTTTATCCGATGCACATATATCGGGAGCTGAAGATGTCAAAAACAGCTTTTTTACATAGATACTGTACTGTACCTCAAGATAGTATGCAGTCAGGTACGCCAGTATGCCGCCCATGCTGTGTCCTGTGAACACCATGGGCTTATCATCAAAACCGCTGAGTTCTGCTGCAAATTCCTGCGCCGCTTCTTCCAGCGAGGCGGCAAAGCTTTCCTGCATCCTGATGCCGCGTCCCGGCAGCTCTACCGGATATACACCTGTCGTATCCGGCAGCAGTTTGAACCAGTCAGCGTAGAGAAAGCCGCTGCCTCCCGCATAATGGAAGCAGAAAAGTCTGGTTCTCTCATTTTTTCCTGTGTGCATAAACTGTGAAACGATACTTTTCATTTATCCTCCTGCTGTCTGATGCCGGCAGCCCTGCGCGCAGCCGGCATCAGTATCATCCGCCGAGCGCAGCCGCGCCCGGCGCCGTCGCGGCACAGATCCGCCGCATCGGCACCTACATATTATCGAGGCGGCGTTCCAGCTCTGCGACTGTGATATCATTTTCTGCCGCAGCTGCCTCTATCACAGTTCTGAAATCAGTTCTTATCACATCGATCTCAGCCTGTTCGAACATATTTTCCCTGTATCTGATGCTGATCGTTTTGTCCGGTTCCAGCGTGACCATGATATCCGCCGGAACGACTGCGTCCGAATACCTGAAGTCCTCGAACACACTGCCCGCCTGCGCTTTGCAGTTCATGTCCGCATAATCCGAGATGCTGCTGCCGCCGCTGATATCGTTTATCATGATATTGTACGGCATAAGCGAATATTCCATGCCTTTGCCTGCGTTTTCCGCATACACGTTGAACGGCAGCGATGAATGTGCAAGGCTTTCCTTTATATTTTGTCCGGTCTCAGATACCAGCTCGGCAAAGCTCATGCTGCTGTCAGTCTGCGTGCACTCCATCGAACTCACCGCGAAGCAGCCTATCGTGTTTTCGAATGCAGCCAGATTCCTGCCCGCATACCCAAGCCCTACTGCATTATAGCGATCTTCGAAATAGTATTTCATCAGCACGTTTACCGCTGCTGCGATGCCGGCATAGATCGTCGACGAGCCTTCGGCGCACATACGCTCCAGCTGCTGCATCACTTTACGCTCGATACCGGTATCCACTGATGTGCCCCGGTAGTCTCCCCATTCGCCTGACGCTTCCGTAAATCTGTGCGGAGTCAGCCTGTCGAGCTCTTTGCTCCAGAATTCGAAGTCATCGCTGAACAAACCTGCCGCAAGGCTTTCCTCCTGCCATACCGTATAGTCATTGTACAGCATCCTGCCTTTGCATGCCGCCGCTTCATCTGTATCAGGCACTTCCGGCGCTTCATCCGCCGCAGCCGTTCCCGACTCTCCTGACACTCCTGAGACATCAGACGCGCTGCCGCTTTGCATATAATAGTTCTCCAGTTCATCGAGCAGCAGCCTCAC
>CAVEWO010000069.1:0-6799 GCA_963619345.1 Bacteroidaceae bacterium | reverse complement strand
CATAAATATCAAGGGTATAAAAGATGTAGGCGTGATAAGCACGATCCTTTCGATACTGGTAATGGTAGCCTTCGCGATGGTGGCTGTATGCGGATTTATCAACTGGGGAGGGAATGCTGAGACAGCGGACACTATCTCCTTCCAGATGACGGCGTATGAAACGACAGGAATAAAAGACTGGTTCATGCTGATCGCAGGCGGTATATCCGTTATCATGTGGATGTATTCAGGCTATGAATCGATGTCGACGATCGCAGGCGAGATAGAAGACCCGCAGGTTATCCCTAAAGGGACTCTCATAACGATACCGCTGATCATGGCTACATATATCCTGCCTACAGTTGCGGGGCTCGGCTCGATGGGCAGATGGACAGAGTGGGGGCCGGACGGCGCCGGCGCCGGCTACGGCGATGTAGTTGCAACATTCTGGGGCGCAGGATTCGGAGCTTTCTTTGTTCTGGTAGCGATCCTGGCACAGTGCTCGATCTTCAACACATATATCGCTTCGGGAAGCAGAGGCTTCTTCTCTCTGGCAGATGACAATCTGGCTCCGCCGATCATGGTAAAATGCGACAAGAAAAACGGTGTTCCGTATGTTTCGGTACTGTCTATAGGTATATTCAGCATGGTGCTGTGCATGTGCCCGTTCGGTCTTATCATAATACTCGATACGACTATGCTGGCTGCATCGTACATCATGATATATATTTCGGCTATGATCCTGAGAAAGCGTATCCCGAAAGAGGAATACAAGTTCAGAGTGCCTGGCGGTGACGGATTCTTCAAGGTCATCTGCATAGTGCCGATCTTCGTCGCTATATTCGCACTGCTGATAAACGGAGCTGACTACTTCCTCGGAGGTATGGTAGGCCTGATGACAGGACCTCTTCTCTACTTCATCTGGAGAAGGAGATACGGAGGTCTCACCAAGAAAGACAGCGTGCGATTCCCTGCAAACCCTAAGACAGGGCTTGCTGTCGGTGATACGAGGAAACTTTCTTTCCTGCTGATGATAATGTCTGTTCTGAATGTGATCGCAGTAATATTCGCACCTTGGTACGAGGGCTGGAATACTGCTGACGGACCTGCCGCAGAGGATTACTTTGACGGTATGTTCCCGAATGCGAATGTGGACACACTGCTGAACATCATACAGACAGGGCTTTACATCGTGACAGCAATAAGTATAATAGGATGTATATTATTCTACTTCATCTCGAAGAAAGTAGAACCGGAAAAGAAATAATCAAATATATAGTAACAATTACATTTATCTGAAGATCTCCCCCGGAAGCAGCGGCTTCCGCTGATACAGATTTTCAGAGAAAAACCGCCTGCGGCCGGGCAGAGTCAGAGCGACTCGCGGTGCAGGCGGTTTTTTTTAAAAAACAGCTTTATTTAACAGCTTTATGCTGCTTCGCTGAAGTCCATTTCAGGCGGCATTTCCTTGAAGCCGCTGGTCTTGATTGCCAGAAGGATCAGCCCCAAAGCCAGCCACGAGAAACCTACGATCTTTGCAGCTGCCGACAGCTGACACCACAGGAAGAGTGTCGCGCCGCCGCCGATGACAGGCATCAGGATATATTTTACGAATCCGTTTACGCCGCGCATCCTGTCCTTGAACCAGTATGCTCCGACAACGCAGGCATTTACAAGAACCATTCCCAGAAGTCCTCCGAAGCTGCAGAGGTTGGCAGCACTCATTACCTGTCCCTGGAAAAGCAGTGCGCAGAGTCCTGCAAGAGCTGCGATCAGGATGTTGAACGAAGGAGTCTTGAATTTCGGATGGATGTATCCGAATATCTTCTTCGGGATGAATCCGTCCCTTGCCATGTTGTAAAGTATTCTCGAGGATGAAATGTTTCCTGCGATGCAGCATCCTATGCATGCGAGCGTATTGATCGGAACGAATACCGTATTCATCCAGCCGATCCCAAGATATACATAGTATTCTGTGATCGCTGTATTAGGGTCATTAAGCATTCCTTCCTCATATATCCATCCGCAGTTGAGCAGGTATGCCACTACGAAGAAGCTGATAGCCGTGTATACAACGATGATCATTACAGCCAACGGAACAGATTTTGTAGGGTTCTTAACTTCTCCTGCGAGGGTCGTAGCTATGTCAAATCCGATAAACATCTCGCACATTACAGCAGCACCCTGGAGTACTCCGGCCCATTTCAGGGTCTCAGGAGAAGCAAATGCCTTCATGCTCAGCAGCGTGCCCGTTGACTGAGGGGCATCTGTAAGCACGAATTTGAATATAAACACGAGTGTTACGATCAGCATCAGTATAGGCACCACGATGTTGATGAAGTTGATGAAAGTTGCAAATTTTACGCCTACGAAGTTGCAGATGAACACGAATATTATTGTCAGTACTGTGAACACATTTGCCGATATCTGCGGAAATAAAATATTGAGATAAAGTCCGCTTGAAAGATAGCAGAGCATAGGCATCAGGAAATAGTCAAGTATCATGAGCCATCCCGACATATATCCGAGCTTAGGACCGAACGTTCCGCCCACATATGTATATACGGATCCTCCGCGTGTATATTTCTTGCCCATGTTGGCAAATGCGAATGCCGCGATTATCATGACGCATCCTGCGATCAGCACCACAAGAGGAAAAGCGCCGCCAGACTGCTGATTGATGATGCCGTAATACATTACGATGCAGGCTGGACACAGCCACGCCATACCCTGCACGACGAGTGATTTCACAGAGAGCACTCGTTCCATTTCTGTTTCTGTCCCGGCTTTCTCCGGGGCCTTCGAAGCTTCAGATGGTACTGATGCTGCCGCTTCGCTGAGTCCGGCCGCCTGCGCAGCCTTGCTTTTTTCTGCCGCCTGTACAGTTTTAGCAGCATTTCTTTCTTTATTGCTCATTAATTCGCCTCCTTTGCGAGATCGTAGACCACCTGTCCCTTGAACAGTGTCTTTGCGATCTTTACCTTATAAATATCCTCTGCAGGCATTGCCTCAAGATCTGAGTCCAGCACGACCAGCTCCGCTGATTTTCCTTCTTCGATGCTTCCCGTATAATCCTCGCCGAACATCTGAAAAGCTCCGCCGAGGCTGAGTGCCTTTACCGCTTCTGCAAGAGAGGCCGGTTTTTCGCTTCCAAGTGTCATATCCTTGAATTTCTCGTATCCGATAATTCCCGGCGTCACTCTGCGAGTCATCGCAACGCAGATCTCCTGCATCGTGTCGGGCGGCGGCGTCACCGGATAGTCTGTTCCGAATGCGACCGTCACACCGTTGTCATAGAATTTTCTCAGCGGGTATGACTGGAATGCCCGATCCTCGCCGATCATAGCGGCCTCGCCCATAACGTCCTCCTCGAGCATCATCCATGCAGGCTGGCAGTTGGCGATGATCTTTTCCCTGCCCATCAGCTCTGCAGTCTCATCAGGAGTCAGCATCAGATGTGCGATGACGTTTCTCGGAGTCCTGCCGGTGATATGCTGCGCCTTTGCAAGACATTCAGCACTCTGTCTGACCGACTTGTCGCCCATCGCATGCACATGCACGCTGAATCCGGCCTCCATGGCTTTTGCCGCATATTCGACGAACACATCGTCCGGCCAGTACAGTCTGCCGTTGAAATCTGCCGGTTCGCCTATTGCCTCGCAGTATTCCGGCAGGAACCCGTCTATCATGCTGAACATTCCTTCTGCAAACATTTTCACCGTATCGATGCGAAAATCATCGCCTGCATTGTCGCTGCCTTTTCTTGCGATAAATTCAGGCATATCTTTTTCGTAGCTTGAAGGTTTCAGGAAATAAACTCCGCGCATCCTCAGTGTCAGGGCGCCTTCCTCAGCAAGTTCTTTGTATGCCTGTCTGGCATTGTCACTGTGCATACAGTCCTGCACGAATGTCACGCCGTATCTGTTGGCGCATTCATGCTGATACCATTTTATGCCTTCCTTGTATTCGGCTACGGAAAGATCATAACCGGGCACTTTCAGCTTGATGAGATCCATCGCCTCCGGGTCATTGAAGACTCCCTGAGGATATCCGTTTTCTTCTCTGCAGATCTGTCCGATCACCGGATCCGGGGTATTTTCGTCCACCCCTGCTATCTCTATGGCTTTGCTGTTCACCCAGAGATTATGCTGGCAGAAAGATTCGAGAATGACTGGTTTGTCCGGGCAGATCTTGTCTATATCGTGTCTTGTCGGAAATCTTTCGTTCGGGTTGAATATCTGATACACCCATCCCGTGCCCCTGATGACCTCTTTGTCGGGATTTGCATCTACATACTTCTGCAGTTTCTGCATGAGGATATCGATCACTTCGTCTGCGCTCTGCCCCTCCTCGCGATATACGCCGAAGAGATCCGCACCTGACATTGCGGCCGATGCGATCGATGGATGGCAGTGTGCATCACACAGACCCGGCAGGATAGTATTTCCTCCGCAGTCGATCACCTGAGTTTTATCTCCGGCCAGCGCTTTGACCTCCTTGTCTGTGCCGACTTTCATGATCCTGCCGTCTTTTACCGCAACCGCTTCTCCTCTTATGATGCTGTCGTCCATGGCAACCGAGTAAACTTTGCCGTTCGTCAGTATCAGTTCCGGTACGTTCATTTTTACACCTCCTGTAAAATCTGCAGCATCAAAGGCAAAAGGCATGGAGAATATTTGCAGCTTCTTCTCCTGGATCCGTATCGGGTTTCCCGGTCCTGTGCGCTTATTGTTTTTGATGCTCTTTTTTTATTTATGCGTTTATGCTAACATTAATGATATATTCAGAAAAAGGTCGCGTTTTTGTAATTTTCAGATTTTTCTCATGCAAATTTGACCACTTTTCTGAAAATAATCGAGGGTAATATTGTTAATCAGTGTCAGCAAGCAAACAGTAATGACAGGAAAAGGAGTTGAAAATGGTTAAGTGCAGCAGCCTTTTACAGACTATCAAGCCGGATTATATCCCCGGTACCGGTATCCAGGTGCAGCTTATGGATCTGCGGACTATAGCGACGCATCTGCACAGAAATACGCTGGAATTCGTATACTGTCTGCGCGGCAGCGTAAACTGGCACGTAGCCCATGAACACGGCACCATTTATGCCGGTGAACTTATAACAATCGATCAGGATGACATACATAACTTTTATGCTGACGAAAGCAACCTGACGCTGATCGTACATGTTGATCTTGAAAATGCGCATATTCCTCTTAATGAACTGAACAATACACTGTTTTCGTGCTCAACATTCCTCACTCCGGACGAGGAGGACTCTTATATCGAAAAGGTGTATGATACTCTGCTGGCGTCAGCTTACAGGGCTGCCTCCTGCGAACCGCTGCAGAATGCAGCATGCGGTACAGATGCAGAATCTTTTTCTGCGCCTGCGGGTTTCGGCAGCATGACTCCTGCCGCCGAAGGTGCTGCCATTACCGCAGCAGCAGATACAGGCTTCGAAATGCAGCAGCTCCGGGAGGACTGCGAAACCATCCGGGCTAAACTTCTGGATGTAATGATGGAAAACTTCTCGTGGTTTTCTATTAAAAATCTGGGAAAGGAGAATATTAAATACAAAGAGCGCCTGCAGCAGATAGTGGGATATGTGATAAACAATTCAGAAAAAAAGATCACCACTTCGCATCTGACGGATATCATATATCTGAATCCTTCCTATATTTCCAGTTTTATGCACCGAACGGCATTCGGTTCTCTCACATATATGATAAATTATTTCAGGTGTTACCGTGCCCAGCAGATGCTGCTCGAGACGTCAGAACCCATTAACGAAATTTCTGCGAGATGCGGTTTTACATCAGAAAAATACTTTTACAGGAATTTTAAAAACTATTGGGGAATCACACCACTGCAATACCGTAAGCAGCTCCGCAGATTCGCCGATCGTCAGGAAAAATTCTATCTGTACACTGCCGATGAGGCGTGCGCGCTGCTGAAAGACGTGATAGTCGAGAAGCATGTCACCGGGATATGCAGAGGGGGACGGCACGGTGACGCGCTCAAGATGTGATTACTGGGGAAGTCCGCATCTCTGTTGAGTTTTCAACATGTGTGATGCACTACGCAGAAGCATGTGGTTTTTGCAAAGGGAGATATAGACAAAATCCTGGGACAGCGGTACATTTTAACTAAAAAAGAGAAGCCGATGAACGGCTGCTCCCATAATGTTAGAAGCAATTACTCCGTCACATTATAGGGTTTAGGGACGGAGTTTTTACTTCCTGTAAAAACTAGTGCTTGTCTTTAAACAAAGCGATCGCTATATCAGTTCTGCGATCGCAGTTTTAAGTTTTTCTTTTAATTCGCTTTCCGGGCAGATCACGCTGTTGTCGAATGTGATATCGGCGGCAGCCATGTAAATCGGCAGGCGGTCTTTTTCCATCCGGATGAGTGTATCGATGTCCTTTGAAAGCGGGCGGCCGTCGGTCGGCAGGCTCGAAACAGGACGTACTGTATGGATGACAGTCGCGTTCTGTCTGAGTGCGTCGACATTTTCAGCTTTCAGCACCGCGCCGCCGCCTGTCGCAATGACAAGTCCATGCTCTTTTCCAAGGTCTGCGGCGGTCTCACTTTCAAGATCGCGGAAATGCTTCTCGCCGTATTTGTCAAAGATCTCAGGGATCGTCATTCCGGCGCGTGTCTCGATTTCAGCATCCATATCGATGAACTGTTTTCCGGTAAGTCCGGCGATCAGGCGGCCGATCGTGGATTTGCCGCTGCCCGGCATTCCTATGACGACGACGTTCTGCATCCTGTTTCTGAGCGTTTTGATGATACGCTCGTTTTCGTTCTGGAAAGCGCC
>CAVEWO010000068.1:0-6832 GCA_963619345.1 Bacteroidaceae bacterium | reverse complement strand
TCGAAGTTCTGGATAACGAGTTTAGTGCAAGATACGATTACAATCCGATACATCATATGCAGTGCAGACTCAAGAGTATAGACAGTATCGTGGACAAGATCGGAAGGAAAGGCTGGCCAATGGAAATGGAGTCAGTTTATAAAGTGATGGATTTCGCAGGGGTCAGAGTAGTCTGCAATTACATAGACGATATCTACACAGTCGAGGAAAGTCTTTTAAGACAGGATGATATAAAGCTGCTGAAGCGCAAGGATTATATAAGAAATCCCAAGGAGAGCGGCTACAGAAGCCTGCACCTGCTGGTAGAGGTACCAATATTCCTGTCGGACAGGACTTACAATATGCCTGTCGAGATACAGATACGCACGATCGCGATGGATACCTGGGCAAGCCTTGAACATGAGCTCAAGTACAAGAGCAAAAAGGAAATGCCGGGGTATGTGGTGCAGGAACTGAAAAACTGTGCCAAGTCGATGGCGGATCTTGATGCATCGATGGAACGTATACATAAAATGCTCTGATATAGCGGGCATCGACAATCTGAAATGGAGAGAAAATCAAATGAAAAGAAAAGCATTGAGAACATCAGCATTGGTTTTATGTGTGATAATGGCTTTCTGCCTGTCATCGTGCGGCACTACGGTATCATACGACGATTATGACCTGAACAAGTATATAAAGGTTGGGGATTACAAAGGTCTGGAAGCTGCATCGTATAGCATTTCCGTGACTGATGATGAAGTTGAGGCTGCGATACAGAGTGCGCTGGAGGAATCAGCCGCTGACAAGGAACTTGATAAGGGAACTGCTATCGAAGATGGTGATGTTGTAAATATCGACTACACCGGGAAGCTGGACGGCAAGAAATTCGACGGAGGCTCAGCAGAAGGATATGATCTGACTATAGGCAGCGGAAGCTTCATAGATGGATTTGAATCAGGTCTGATAGGAAAGAAAGTCGGAGAAAAAACTGATCTGAAACTGACGTTCCCGGAGGATTATTCATCTGAGGAGCTTCAGGGAAAAGACGTGGTGTTCACTGTCAAGATAAATTCGGCGACAAGAAAAGAGGTTCCTGCGCTGGATGAAGATTTCGTAAAGAACACTACGGAGTTTGAGACTGTCGATGAATACAGAGCGGACCTTGAGAAGCAGCTTTACGATGAAAAGGAACAGGAAGCGATAAACAATCAGAAGTCGTCGCTGTGGTCAAGCCTCCTGGAAAACGTGGAAGTCAAGAAATATCCGGAAAGAGAGCTTGATTACTATATGCAGTTCAACAGCGATCAGATGGATACCATGGCAAAGGAATATGACATGACACGCGATGAGCTGCTGGCTGCCTACGATTTCGGCGACGAGGATGAATTCGCGGCGACAAATGAAGAAAGCAGCAAGCAGCGAGTCAAGCAGGAGATGCTGATAGAGTATATCGTGCAGAAAGAAGGACTTGAATATACCGAAAAGGAAAAAGATGCACTGATAAAAAACTACAAGAACGCAGGATATGACGAGAAGACGATAAAGACACAGACTGGCAGGACGATGGACGAATATGTGGATATGGAGCTTCTTTACGAAAAAGTTCTGGATTTTCTGCTGGATAATGCTGAGATCACCGATTCCGCATCCGCAGAATAACGAAAAATTTCAGTTGAAAAGAGCCGCATGGTATGATAAACTCATAACGTTAGTTTATTATCTGCCATGCGGCTGTTGTTATGCTGACGCAGATGGCGGGAAAGGCTATGATTCTCTGGAGAGTCTCATAATGAGCGCCGAAGGTGTACGCATGCAGAGCCATATACTGCATGTAATCTCTCAGGCAAAAGGACAGAGCAGATAGTTTTTATATTATTTGTGTCCTCTCCGGAAGTCGATAAAAATATCGGCTTTTTTTATTGCACAACTGAAAAGCTGCGCAGAAGATACTTTTTATTCAGGAGAAGGAGAAAGAAAAATGGAAGCATTAACAAAGATTCTGGAGGCAATAGACGGAGTAGTCTGGGGAGTGCCTCTCATCGTACTGATCATGGGTACAGGTTTATACCTGACCATAAGGCTGGGTCTGCTGCAGTTCAGAAAACTCGGCAAGGCACTGAAGTATATGGTAAAGAATGAAGAAGGGGCAGAAGGTGAAGTGACGAGCTTCGGCGCCCTCTGTACAGCGATGGCGGCGACTATCGGTACAGGAAATATCGTAGGTGTTGCGACCGCTGTAATAGCAGGAGGCCCAGGGGCTCTGTTCTGGATGGTTATGGCCGCATGCCTTGGTATGGCCACAAAATATTCGGAAGGTCTGCTGGCTGTTAAATTCCGCGAGGATAAAGGTAACGGCAGATTTCTCGGTGGACCTTTCAGATATATCGAGCAGGGTATGGGACCAAGATGGAAATGGCTCGGAAAACTGTTTGCTGTATTCGGCATGGGAGCCGGGCTTCTAGGCATTGGAACGATAACTCAGGTAAACGGTATCGCATCTGCGGTAAAGAGCGTTTTTGACCCTGAAACACAGAATGCAGTGATGCTGTTCGGAACGAAATACTCATGGGCTACGGTCATAGCGGCAATAGTTGTAGCGTTTTTCACGGCACTCGTCGTTATCGGCGGACTGCAGAGAATAGCTAGCGTTACTTCTATAGTAGTGCCGTTCATGGCTATCGCATATGTCATAATATGTGTTACGATACTCGTATATAATATAGAAAAGCTGCCGTCAGCGGTAGTCCTGGTGATCGAGAGTGCATTCGGAGCAAGAGCTGTGGCAGGCGGGGCACTGGGAGCACTGCTGCTTGCAATGCAGAAGGGCGTCGCACGAGGCATATTTTCAAATGAATCGGGTCTGGGAAGCGCGCCTATAGCGGCGGCTGCAGCACAGACGCGTGAACCTGTAAGGCAGGGCCTCGTTTCCATGACAGGAACATTCATCGATACTGTTATAGTTTGTACGATGACAGGTCTTACGATCATGGTGACAGGTGCGTATGACTTTTCGGTTGAAAACGGTCTTGATGGCGTAGATGTGACTATATGGGCGTTCTCGAACGGTCTTCCGTGGGCTGCAGGCGTAGGTTCAACGATACTGATGATATGCCTGGCTCTCTTTGCATTCACTACTATTCTCGGATGGGACTACTACAGTGAAAGATGTCTCGAATACCTGACAGGCGGAAAGTTGGGAATAGTCAGGGTTTACAGATGGCTCTACATAATGGCAGTACTGATCGGACCGTTCCTCACACTATCAGCAGTATGGACTCTGGCAGATATATTCAACGGATTGATGGCTATACCAAACCTCATAGCACTCGTTGCTCTGAGCGGCATCATCGTTGCAGAGACGAGGAGTTACTTTGAGAGACTGGAAGCAGGACATATCCAGGGTTAACTTCAAAGTGTTTCCGGGAAAGACCGGTAACAAGGATTTAAAGGTGTGCCGGAAAGCCGGTGGGTGAAGACTGATACGTCAGATATAGACAAAGCATGTGAAAAACGATCGCAGGATTAAAGTCAAGACATCCTGCGATTTTTTGCGTATACAGGCATAGCCCGTACACCTGCGGCATATAAATCTATAAACAACGGAAAAGGGAGGAGCAGATATGCTTAATACAGAAGATATAAGAAACAAAGAGGTCATCAATATCTATGACGGGAGGAGCATGGGATTCGTGTGCGACATAGAGATAAATCTCAAGGAAGGCCGCATAGACGGTATAGTATTGCCGGGCGACAGAGGCTTCATGAAACTGCTTGGACGCGGCGAACTAAGCGACTTTGTAATAAAATGGAAACACGTGAAGACCATAGGCGATGACGTGATACTGGTAGATGTGCCGCCTGTAATAGATTAGCAGCGGAGATAAGCACTGCGATCAGCTGTAAGCTGCTGCGATATCGCAGGTTTGACAGCGGCAAAAGAAAAAGCACGGTTTGCCTGAACAGTACATGCCGGCGGATTTTGCAAAAAAATAAAGCCGGTTACAGGCTTTGATAATTTCTTTTATCAGACTGTCAAACATCTGCGGTATCTGATTTTATCGATAATGTATTTATGTACATTCTGTCCAATGCGCTTAATTAGTTGTTATTCCTGCTTCAGCGAGTTCTTTGTTCAGTTCTGCATCGCGTATCTTGTCGAGTTTGATATTTCTGAAATAAAGGCAGATGTCTATCGTTATTTCAAGCATGTTCAACACATAGAATATGAAACTGAGGTAAAACATGAATCCATGATTTACTTCCGTACAGGTCAGGATGATTTTTCTTGTAATACCGAATGCATATCCTATCCACAGAAAGATCTCGAAAAACAAGCTTTTTCCCTTAGTAGTGCGTGATGTCCATGAACGATATATAGATAAAGGCCACGATAAGCCGAAACAGATTATCATCATAGCTTCTAAAAAATTAACCATAATATTATTCCTCTCTGCAATCTATTGATCAAAAATTATCAATGTTCTGTTGACCCAATAGTGATAACGGCACGTATTTACGGATTTAGTAAATGATCTCAAATCAATTCGCTGTGTTTGTACAAGTCGTGATTATTCAGTTTTCAATGTTCGTACACCTTGATTGTATGACTGATCATGTTCGTATGTATTTTTTTTGAAAATTTAAATTTCAACTTTTGATACGAACTTCTTTCATTGACAAGAATATCACAAGACGATCGGAAGAGATAATTGATTATTCTGAAGACGTTATCAGTTTTTCTAATGATTTTATATTTCTTATAAAATTCGTCGGCTTCTGATGTGCCTAGTGATTCGAAAGTATTTTCAATACTGTGATAAGGCGCTTTTGAAGCTATGCACTCATAATCGGATAGCGCAAAATGTTTGTAGGTCAAAAATCGGAATATATTAGACAAAATACACAAGATGTAGTATAATTATATATATTTTGAATCTTGATATGTCCCCAAAAGGAGGTCACAAAATGAGATGCCCTTATTGTGAAAACGAAGACAGCAAGGTAATCGACTCCAGACATACGGAAGATGGACGTGCCATAAGGAGACGAAGAGAATGTGAAGGGTGCGGCAGACGCTTCACGACTTATGAAAAAATAGAAGAAGTCATACTTATGGTGATAAAAAAAGATGGAAGCCGTCAGGCATTTGACAGAAACAAGCTCCTGAACGGCATAATAAGAGCATGTGAGAAGCGTCCCGTGTCCATAGCTGATATGGAGAAGATAGTAGATGATATCGAGAGAGGTCTCAACAATACAATGGAAAAGGAAGTTGAGAGCAGCCTGATAGGCGAGCTCGTTATGGAAAGGCTCAGAGATCTGGACGAAGTGGCATACGTGCGCTTTGCATCGGTATACAGGCAGTTTACAGACATAAACACATTCGTATCAGAGATAGAAAAGCTGCTCACAAACAGGAAGAACAGCTGAGCGGAGAAAAGAGAAACGACAGGTATGGATAAATTGATCAGGATAGCAGTAGACGGGCCGAGCGGAGCCGGTAAAAGCACGATAGCAAAGGCGGTGGCAGCTAAGCTTGGCATAGATTATATAGATACCGGGGCGATGTACAGAGCTATAGGCTACAAGATGAAGCTCGAAGGTATAGAAGACGGCGGTGATGTGAGATTCGGACAAGTGCTCGACGATACGGACATAGACTTTGCTGACGGCAATATCATACTCGACGGAGAGACGGTCAATGATGTGATAAGGACTCCGGAAATGTCAGAACGTGCATCGCGTTTCTCGGCGATACCTGCGGTGCGTGTAAAACTCGTGGAGCTGCAGCGCGGCATGGGTATGAAAAAAAGCGTGATAATGGACGGCAGAGATATAGGCACCAACGTCCTTAAAGACGCGGAGTACAAATTTTTTCTGACAGCTGCAGCAGAGGAAAGAGCAGAAAGACGTCATAAAGAACTGAAGGAAAAAGGGGAAAACATTTCTTTTGAAGAAGTTCTTGAAGATATAAAACAGAGAGACTGCCGTGACATGACAAGAGAGCTCAATCCGCTGAGAAAAGCGGATGATGCGCTGGAAGTCGACACGACGGGGCTTTCTATTGAAGAAGTGACAGACAGGATAGTAAAGGAGATCAGGTAATGGCGACAGTAAGACCTTTCAAGGCGGTGAGACCGGCGCAGGAATGCGTGCAGGATGTTATTTCACTGCCCTATGATGTGATGAACCGCAGCGAAGCGGCAGCGATGGCGGAAGGGAATCCGCACAGTTTTCTGCATATCTGCAGATCAGAGATAGATCTGCCGGATCAGGAAGATCCGTACGACACATCGGTGTATGAGAAAGCGAAAGAAAATATAGCGAAGTTCATAGAAGACGGAACGTTTATCGAAGACGACCGCCCGTGTCTTTACATATATAGAGAGATAATGGACGGCCGCGTGCAGACGGGTATAGTGGGATGTGTAGCAGTTGATGAGTATCAGAATAACACGATCAAGAAGCACGAGTTCACAAGAGTAGAGAAGGAGCAGGACAGGATCAGGCATTTCGACGTATGCGATACGAATACGGAGCCTGTGTTCCTCACGTACAGAGACGACAATAGGATCAGGTCCATAGTAGAGGGTTTTGCGGAGAACAATGAGCCGGTATACGATGTGACTGCATCTGACGGAATACGCCATATACTCTGGGTAGTGGACGACGAAGAACTGATCGCAGGAATAACAGCGCGTTTTGCGGAGATCCCTGCGCTTTACATAGCGGATGGTCATCACAGAAGTGCGTCGGCATGCAAGGTAGGACTTAAAAGGCGCGATGAGAACCCGGATTATACGGGCGATGAGGAATTCAATTTCTTCATGGCAGCGATATTCCCTGACAG
>CAVEWO010000067.1:0-6885 GCA_963619345.1 Bacteroidaceae bacterium | reverse complement strand
GCATCATGCTCCTCGGCAAGAGGTCAGATCAGATGGCCAAGGGTATCATATACGCTGCAATGGTGGAAACATATGCTATCTTCGCCCTTCTCATATCGATACTCATGCTGTTCAACCTCGGAATATGACCAGTGCTCGATCCTGTAGTGCATGATCAGGTATAAGAGGGTACGGAATGTGTACTTTGACGGAAGACTTGGTAGGAATGGAAAAGGGTGTGACAAAATGAGTATAGAGAATATCAGATCAAAAATAATAAGTGAAGCCGGGCAAAAAGCGGAAGCTGCTCTGGCAAATGCGCAGGCGGTCAGCAATGCGATCGTGACTGAGGCAGAGTGCAAAGCCGCAGAGATGATCAGGGAGGCGGAGAAAAACGGAAATGCCGAGAAAGAAAAGCTCATAGCCAGAAAAAAAAGCGTTGCGGATATAGATGGCAGGAAACTGCTGCTTGAAAAAAAGCAGGAAATCATAGCATACTGCTTTGAGAAAGCGGCTGACAGGATAGTCTCTATGGAAAAAGAAAAATATATCACATTTCTTGCGGGGCTTGTCAGACAGACCGGAGAGACCGATGGACAGCTGATCTTCGGCACAAACGACCGGGAAAAAATCGGCGCAGAGACAGTCCGGTATCTGAACGAAAACATAACAGGCGGAAGTTTTACGCTGAGTGAAGAAACAAAGCCTATGAAGGGAGGGCTTATACTTCGGAAGGGGCAGGTATCAGTAAACTGCACGATAGAAAACCTGCTGGAGGAGGCCGGAGAAGAGCTGACAGGTGAAGTAGCCGCAAGGCTTTTCGGATGCGAGGAGATATTGATATGACTGTGAGAAATTATGAAGAATATGCATTTGCAGACGCATACATAACAAGCTTTACAAAAAATCTCATGTCATGGAACGATATGACAAGACTTGCTTCATGCAAAGATCTGCAGGCTGCTGAAACAGTGCTTCAGGAATTCGGATATGCGGAATCAAAGGAGCTGTGCAGCGGAGATATCGACAGTTTCATAAAAAGAGAACAGAAATTACTGTACGATTTGATATACAGCTCTATGCCGTCGCACAGTGAGCTGGCGATGTTCTTTCTGCCGTCTGACTATCACAACGTTAAGGTCTGCCTGAAATCAGAATTTCTGGGTACGGCACCGTCTGATGACATCATGGTGCAGACCGGTCTTGAGGACGGAAGAAAACTGGCAGGCATGATAAGGGAAAGAAACTATGCGTTCATGTCTCCTGAGATGAGGAGTGCAGTCACTGAAGCAGTGGACCTTTTCAGCCGGGGAAGAGATCCGCAGGAGATAGATATCATAATGGATAAGGCATGTTTGCGCAGATAACGGCGGCAGCCGAGGAGTCGGAGAATGATTTTCTCAGAGGTCTCGCGGCACTTCAGGCAGATATAAACAATCTGAAGGCATTCGTCAGGCTCAGACAGCTGGGAAAACCGTGGACGTTTTTCGGTAAAGTATTTCTTGAAAATGGAAACATCAGCAGCAGGCTTCTTATTTCCTGCTATGAGGAACCTTATACGCAGATCGCGGAAAAACTGGAACCGTACGGCTTCAAGAAAGTAATGGCAGAAGGGGGGCGTGCGATTTCGGAAAACGGGAGTTTCGGTGTATTTGAAAAGCTGTGTGACAATTGTCTGACGGCATACTGCAGGCAGGCGAAGTACGAAACCTTCGGACCTGTACCTGTTGCAGGATATGTGCACGGCAAAATGACTGAGATAAGCAATCTGCGCATAATACTGGCGGGCATCCGTGCAGGCTCCGGTCAGGAGCAGATAAATGAAAGATTGAGGGATCCATATGTATAAGATAGGTGTTATCGGCGGCAGAGATATTGTGCCGGGTTTCAGATCGATCGGTCTGGACGTATTCCCGTGCAGCAGCAGTGAAGATGCCGCAAAGACAGTTCACAGACTGGCGGGAGAAGGCTATGCGATAGTTTACATAACAGAGGAACTGGCGTCGGAAATCACAGAAGATATTGACAGATACAAGGAACAGATAATCCCGGCAGTGATCACTATTCCGGGCAGGAACGGGCTGACCGGTGAAGGAATGAAGAATGTCAGCAGAGCTGTTGAACGTGCTGTCGGAGCGGATATACTGTTTGGAGGTGAAAACAAATGAGTCATGGCAGAATCGTTAAAGTTTCAGGACCGCTCGTAGTTGCATCAGGCATGGAAGATGCAGATATGTTCGATGTGGTGCGTGTAGGGGACATGGGACTTATAGGCGAAATCATAGAAATGAGAGGCGGCAATGCCTCCATACAGGTTTATGAGGAAACAGCGGGTCTGGGACCGGGAGCACCTGTAATGACGACAGGAGCACAGCTTTCCGCAGAACTGGGACCAGGGCTTATAGAGACAATGTATGACGGTATACAGCGTCCGCTTGAGGCACTCAGAGAAAAAACAGGTCCCAATATCACAAGAGGTGTAAGCGTTCCGTCTCTTGACCGCGAAAAGAAATGGGAATTCATCCCTGCTGTAAAGGCCGGAGACGAGGTCGAGGCAGGAGATATTATCGGAACGGTGCAGGAAACTGTGATAGTACAGCAGAAAATAATGGTGCCGTACGGGATAAGCGGCACAGTGGAAGTCGTCCGCGGAGGTCAGTTCACTGTGGAAGATGTAGTCTGCACTGTCAAAAAAGAAGACGGTACCGTAGAGGAACTCACAATGATGCAGAAGTGGCCGGTCAGAAAAGGAAGGCCGTATAAAGAAAAACTCGTGCCGGATATGCCGCTGATAACCGGACAGCGTGTGATCGATACGATGTTTCCTATTGCAAAAGGCGGGGTTGCGGCAGTGCCGGGACCGTTCGGATCAGGCAAGACTGTTGTGCAGCATCAGCTCGCAAAGTGGGCGGACGCAGATATAGTAGTGTATATCGGCTGCGGTGAGCGCGGCAATGAGATGACCGACGTACTCATGGAATTTCCGGAACTGAAAGATCCGAGAACAGGAGAATCGCTGATGAAGCGTACTGTGCTGATCGCAAACACTTCGGACATGCCGGTTGCAGCCAGAGAAGCATCCATATATACAGGGATAACGATCGCAGAGTATTTCAGAGACATGGGATACTCGGTAGCGCTTATGGCGGATTCCACATCCAGATGGGCAGAGGCTCTCAGGGAAATGTCGGGACGTCTCGAGGAAATGCCGGGCGAGGAAGGGTATCCCGCATATCTTGCCTCCAGACTGGCGCAGTTTTATGAGAGAGCCGGGAGAACGGTATCGCTTGGAAAAGAAGGGAGACAGGGTGCGTTATCGGCAATAGGAGCCGTGTCCCCTCCGGGTGGAGATATTTCGGAGCCGGTTTCACAGGCTACGCTCAGGATCGTAAAGGTGTTCTGGTGTCTGGACTCATCACTTGCGTATAAGAGGCATTTCCCGGCTATCAACTGGCTGCAGAGCTATTCGCTTTATGTGGACAGGCTGTCGGACTGGTATGAGGATAATGTGAGCAGAGATTTTCCGGGGCTTCGTTCGCAGGCTCTGCTGCTTCTGCAGGAGGAGGCAGAGCTCAATGAGATAGTTCAGCTGGTAGGAGTGGATGCGCTTTCATTTGAGGATCGCATCAAGCTCGAAGCATCCAAATCGATCCGTGAAGATTATCTGCATCAGAACGCTTTTCATGACATAGATACGTATGCATCTATGAACAAGCAGCACAGGATGCTCAAGATGATACTCGGATATTACGATATGTCGATGGATGCAGCTGCAAAGGGTGCGCCATTCGGTAAGCTGGCGTCACTGCCGGTGCGAGAGAGTATAGGGCGTTTCAAATATGTTGAGGAATCCGATGTGGATGAAGCATATGAAAAGATAATGGGCGATATGAAAAAGGAGATATCTGCACTGGTGAGCAGGGAGGATGAAGACGATGATCAGAGAATATAAAACGATATCAGAAGTTGCAGGTCCTCTGATGCTTGTACAAGATGTAGAGGGCGTGACATATGACGAGCTCGGCGAAATCGTGCTTCCGAACGGAGAAGTGCGGCTTTGCAAGGTGCTTGAAATAAACGGAAGCGATGCGCTGGTGCAGCTGTTCGAAAGTGCAGCCGGCATCAATCTTAAGGAATCGAGCGTGAGATTTCTCGGCAAAGGCTCTCAGCTTGCTGTTTCTCCGGAAATGCTGGGGCGTGTGTTTGACGGCATGGGGCGTGCTGTCGACGGAGGACCGGAAATAATCGCAGAAAAACGGCTTGATATAAACGGCCTGCCTATGAACCCGGCGGCTCGTGATTATCCTGCAGAATTCATACAGACAGGGGTGTCGGCGATAGACGGGCTGAACACACTGGTAAGAGGGCAGAAGCTGCCGGTGTTTTCAGCATCAGGTCTGCCGCATGCAGATCTGGCGGCTCAGATCGCGCGTCAGTCCAGAGTGCTTGGCGATGAACAGAACTTTGCAGTTGTATTCGCGGCGATAGGCATAACTTATGAGGAGGCGGACTTCTTTGCATCAGATTTCAGAAGAACAGGTGCCATAGACAGGACAGTCATGTTCATGAACCTTGCAAACGACCCGGCTGTTGAGCGTATTGCGACACCTCGAATGGCACTGACTGCCGCAGAATATCTTGCTTTTGATCAGGGAATGCATGTCCTGGTAATACTGACAGATATCACTAACTATGCAGAGGCACTGCGTGAAGTATCGGCAGCCCGTAAAGAGGTTCCGGGAAGACGAGGATATCCGGGATATCTTTATACTGACCTGGCAACGATTTATGAGAGAGCAGGAAGAAAAAGAGAACATGCAGGCTCTATAACAATGATACCGATCCTGACAATGCCGGAAGAAGACAAGACACACCCTATCCCGGATCTTACGGGATATATAACAGAGGGACAGATAATACTGTCGCGTGAGCTTTACAGAAAAGGTGTTCAGCCGCCGATCGATGTGCTGCCGTCACTGTCTCGTCTCAAGGACAAAGGAATCGGTGCGGGCAAGACACGTGAGGATCATGCGGATACGATGAACCAGCTTTTTGCCGCCTATGCGAGAGGAAAGGAATGCCTTGAGCTTATGACGATCCTTGGAGAAGCTGCGCTCACGGATATAGATCTTATGTATGCAAAGTTCAGCGGTGAATTCGAAAAAAGATATGTTTCGCAGGGTTATGAAACGGAGCGTTCCGTGGAGGAAACGCTGGAGCTCGGCTGGGAGCTCCTGAGAATGCTTCCGAGGAGTGAACTCAAGCGAATCAAAGATGAATTTATAGAAAAATATCTCGGGTAGGTGATGTGTCATGGCAGAAAGAATGAATGTCAATCCTACGAGGATGATGCTGACAGCTCTGAAAAAAAGGCTGAAAACTGCCGTACGAGGGCACAAGCTGCTCAAGGACAAGCGCGATGAGCTTATGAAGGAGTTTCTCGAACTGGCGCGTGAAAACGGCAGGCTGAGGCAGAAGGTGGAGAAATCCCTGGAAGAGATATATGGGGATTTTTCGGCGGCGAGTATGATGATGAGCCGTGAGGTCATGGAAGAATCGCTTATGTTCCCTAAACAGGGAGTCATTCTCGATATGGAAAAGAAAAATATAATGAGTGTGAATGTGCCGGTGTTTTCATTCAGAACCACAGCAAAGGATGCAGCTGATATTTTATCATATGGATTTGCTCGAACTTCCGGGGAGCTTGATAATGCGGTTTCAGGTCTTGCGGATATACTGCCGGAGCTTCTTGAGCTGGCGGCAAAGGAAAAGGCCGTCGATCTGCTGGCTGCAGAGCTGGAAAAAACCAGACGCCGTGTCAATGCGCTGGAATATGTGATGATACCGAGGTTTGAAACGACTATCAGATACATTCAGATGAAGCTCGATGAGAATGAGAGAGGCAATCAGACGAGGCTTATGAAGGTAAAAGATATGATGCTCGAGGAAAGCATCAGGCAGAAACGTGAACGCAATGATGAAGCAGTCAAAAGGATGATGAGCTGATAATTACTGAAGACAAGGCAGGCAGCAGATTAAATCATCAGCCCAGGGAAAATTTCAAGGCTGCGAAATAAAGTCTGTAAATTAGCCTTCTATCGTAATCAGAGTTTTTTCGGGATTTTACTGAAAGCATGAAAAAGCCTGTCTCGAATAATTATTCGGACAGGCTTTTGAAATCGGGTTTAATAACCCAGCCAGTCGTTGACAAACACAACATGCATACGATCTGTCTCAGGAGAGAACCTTGTTGAGAGTGTATAGCTGCAGATCGTATTTCCCACGCTCAGGCAGTTCCCGCACTTTCCGGTTATGGCGCACGGTGTTTTGCGATCCAGACGAATACAGTTTGCCGGACATGCATTTGTCTTTATCCTGCTGACAGCAGCATTTTCATCAGCGACGATTTTATTGACGCCGACTACAAAAATCACCTTTTTTGGTCCGAATGCGATAGCTGCTGTACGGTTTCCGGTCCCATCGATGTTGACGATCACACCATCTATCGTGACAGCATTGGCGCTGCAGAGAAAGACGTCACAGGTCAGAGCCATGCGGCGCAGTTCAAGTGTGATTTCGGCGCTGCCTGGATCCATCGGGTCAATGACTTTATAATTCCCTCTTTTTACAGCATCCTTGATACCTGTCTCGCTCAATGTTACAGAGCCTCCCCATGAGACTTCAGAGCCTTCTTCGATCAGAGAAATAACAGCGGCAGCAGCATCCCCGGCCGATTCACAGTAGTGTCCTGTAATATTTCTCTTTTTTAGATTTTTAATAACTGTCTCGATAAGGATCTTATTTCCTTTTTTTATATTTGCATCCATAACCGTCTACCTCCTTTTTGTTCTAAATCTGTATATTGCAGCTGTACCGCATTTAATAGGTCATATATCGCGCTTAGAT
>CAVEWO010000066.1:0-6892 GCA_963619345.1 Bacteroidaceae bacterium | reverse complement strand
CTCTGGAAGAGGGCGTGACGGATCTTGATTCGACATATACATGTACAGGATCGATCGCTGTAGGCGACCAGATCCTGCACTGCTGGAGCAGTGATCATCCTCACGGGACGCAGAACCTGAAACAGGCGGTGGGAAATTCCTGCAATCCCGTTTTCGTGCAGCTTGCGACTGGCATAGGTATAGATAAATTCTACAACTACATGGCGACATTCGGTATAACGGGAAAGACCGGTATAGATTTCCCGGGAGAAGGAAGCGCCATACTCCAGTCAAAAGAAAGTGCAGGCCCCGTAGGGCTTGCGACTATAGGTTTCGGCCAGGGTGTTGCGGTGACGCCTATACAGCTGATAACAGCGATAAGCTCGTTCGGCAATGAAGGAAAGCTGCTGAAACCGAGACTTGTCAAGGAACTCAGGGACTCTGACGGCAATACAGTCGAAAAATTCGAGACAGAAGTTGTCAGACAGGTGGTTTCCAAGGAGACGGCTGAAGAGATATGTGATATAATGCAGTTTGTTGTTGATGAAGGCGGCGGCGGTGCAGCCAAGGTCGACGGATACAAGGTGGGTGCCAAGACAGGTACTGCAGACAAGGTAAAGGAAGACGGTACAGGGTACAGTGGAGATACCTATTCGTCATGTATAGCGATGGCTCCGATGGATGATCCTCAGATAGCGGTACTGCTTATCGTCGACAGCCCGCAGGGTGTGAAATACGGAAGCGTGACGGCAGCTCCCGGAGTGCATCAGATACTTGAGGATTCACTCAGATATCTGAACATTTCTCCTGATGAGGAAAGTCAGAAGGAAGCTGATGCGGAGAAGGTAGAAGTGCCTGATGTCGTAGGGCAGAGCGCGAGCAATGCCATAGGCATACTTGCAGGTGATTCTCTGGATTATGATACGGATAAGGACGCTGCGGCAGAGAGTGACTTCATAGTCACGAAGCAGTATCCTGAAGCGGGAACAAAAGTGAAAAAAGGCAGCAAAATCTATTTGTATGAATAAGCAGGTGCGCATTTATGGACAGAATATCAGTAGAAGAAATCGTCAGAGCCGTGAACGGTACTCTGGTGAGAAAGTGTGAAGAAGACCACATAATCGGCGTAAAGCACGATTCCCGGGAGTGCCGGCCCGGCGACATGTTCGTTGCGGTAAAAGGTGAAAATCAGGATGGGCACGGATATATACCGCAGGTGGTCGCAGCAGGGTGCCGCACAGTTATGGTTTCACACAGGGAAGGCTGGTACGGAGAGGTTGGTTCCATTCCCTGCAACATAATAGAAGTCGAAGACACCGTATACGCGATGGGCGAACTGGCGTCATATTACCTCGACAGGCTGGACATATTGAAAGTCGCAGTCACAGGAAGCGTCGGCAAGACCTCTGCAAGGGACATGATATACTATGTGCTCGGCGAGAAATACGTATGCGGAAGAAATATGAAAAATTTCAATAACGATATCGGACTCCCGTTATCGATATTCCAGTTCGACAGCAGCACACAGGCTGCAGTGCTGGAGATGGGGATGGACCGGTTTGGAGAAATCGACCGGCTGGCTGAGATCGTAAAGCCGGATATAGCAGTTATAACGAATATCGGGGTCTCTCACATGGAAAACCTGGGCAGCCGGGAAGGTATCTTCAAGGCTAAGATGGAAGTTTCCGGCCATATCACAGGGCGCGGCGGAAAAACGGGATATCTCGTATTCCCGTGGGACGGAGAGTTCCTGACGAGAGAGCGAACTGCGGGAGCCTATAAACAGATAATGATAGGTGATGACGGAAAAAGTGATTATATCATCTCGAATGTGAATGATTTTGGAATGGATGGTATATCATTTGATCTTGAGCATGATGAAAAGATAGAGAAGATAAAGATACCTGTTCCGGGACGACACAATGCAGTCAACAGCACGCTTGCGATCGCGGTCGGCGAGCTGCTGGGAGTGAGCATAGAAGAAGCCCGGGCGGGACTTGCAAAGGTGCAGCTTACGGGGAGCAGGCTGAAGCGTCTTGAAAACGGGAAGCTCAGCATTATCGACGACAGCTATAATGCGAGTCCGGATTCGATGAAAAGCGCACTCAAGGTCCTTGAACAGAGCGCATGCAAAGGCCGCAGGACTGCTGTGCTGGGAGATATGTTCGAGCTGGGCAATCAGACGGAGCGTCAGCACTTCGAAGTCGGCCTCTTTGCACGAGGTCTCCGTATAGACAGAGTAATAGCTGTGGGAGAGCTTGCAAAAAATATAGCCGACGGGGCATCCGGAGGTGATGTGCAGGTAATCTGGTGCGAAAAGAAAGAAGATCTGTACAACAGACTGGATCAGTTTGCAGGTGCCGGTGATATAATACTGGTAAAGGGATCCAGAGGGATGAAGATGGAGCAGATAGCGGAAAGGATTTTAAAAATTTAGGAGACGCCATGAATTATATTAACATCGTAATAATCATCTTTATAGCGTTTATTATCTCTGTGATTTTAACAAAACTGGCAATACCCGTTTTGAGAGCAAAGGCAGGGCAGAACATCAGAGAGGAAGGTCCGGAATCGCATCTGTCAAAGGCCGGAACCCCGAGTATGGGCGGGATCGCGATAATAATAGGCGCGGTGGCCGCAGCAGCTGTGGGAGGTCTGATATGGGGCGCAAGCACTTCGGACATGATCGTGATACTGTTCGTGTTCATCGGATTCGGCCTGATAGGATTCTTTGACGATTATCTGAAAGTGATAAAGAAAAACAATCTTGGACTGAGAGCCTATCAGAAATTCGGTCTTCAGATCGTGATATCTGTGATACTGGCTGTGTTCCTTGCCAACTGTTCGGAGGGAAGCACGCTGGTGTTCATACCGCTCGCAAATATATATGTTGATTTCGGCATATGGTATATACCGTTTATTGTGTTTGTCGTTCTTGCGATGACGAATGCGGTGAACCTGACAGACGGACTCGACGGACTGGCATCCGGAGTCACAGCGCTTGTAACGATGTTCTTCTCGATAGCCGGCGTGATCTACGGACTTGCGGCAGGAGCGTATTTCTGTGCGGCAGTGTGTGGAGGATGTCTCGGATTCCTGGTATTCAACAGGAATCCTGCAAAGATATTCATGGGCGATACGGGATCGCTTGCGCTTGGAGGAGGGCTTGCGGCTGCTGCTATAGTGATGAAAATGGAGCTGTTCCTGCCTATCGCTGGACTGCTTTATGTGATCGAGGCTCTGTCTGTAGTGCTTCAGGTGGGATATTTCAAGCTTACAAAAGGCAGGAGGCTGTTTAAGATGGCTCCGATACATCACCATTTTGAGAAGTGCGGATTCAGAGAAGTCCAGGTCGTGATAGCATTCTGGATATTCACAGCTATATGCTGTTTTGCAAGTCTGATAATTATTTAGATCATTGATTGAGTTAGGAGAAGATACAGATGGCAAAAGGAAATGTGACAGATATGAAAAACAAGAAAGTACTGATAGTAGGTATGGGAAATTCGGGAAAAGCGGCAGCGCAGGCTATGGTAAAGCTGGGCGCTGATGTTTCGGTCCAGGACAATAAATCCGAAGACAGTATAGATCCTCAGCTGCTGGCTTTCCTCAGGGAAAAATCGGTAAAGTGCTATCTGGGCTGCCAGCCGGATGACATGAGCATCTTTGATATGCTTATACTCAGTCCGGGAGTTTCTCCGGAGCTCAGCTTCATAAAGGAGGCACAGGCTGCCGGTGCAGAGATAACGGGCGAGCTTGAGATCGCATACAGGGTAGGGCACGGAAATTACGTTGCGATAACGGGAACGAACGGCAAAACTACAACGACTACACTTGTCGGAGAGATATACAAGGCTGCAGGGAAGAAAACATATGTTGTAGGGAACATAGGTGTCGCAGTGATATCTAAGGCACTTTCGGCAGAGGATGACAGCTGGCTCGTGACGGAGACCAGCAGCTTCCAGCTTGAAACTATCAGAGATTTTGCACCTGAGGTATCAGCGATACTGAATCTCACGCCTGATCATCTCGACAGACATAAGACGATGGAAAACTACGGAAAAGCAAAGGCTGCAGTTTTCCGAAACCAGACACCTGACCAGTACTGCGTCATCAATTACGATGATGAGGAATGCATGAAGCTGGTCAAGGACTGCAAGGCTAAGATAGTTCCGTTCAGCAGGAAAAAAACTCTCGATTTCGGTGTCTATGTAGACGGAGATACGATAATAATAAAAGACGAAGACGGAAGCATCAAAGAAATATGCAGACCGGTGGAGCTGCAGATACCGGGTGTTCATAATCTGGAAAATGCGCTCGCTGCATGTGCGATAGCTTATTTCGGGGGCATAGAGCCTTCAGTGATAGCCGGTGTACTCAGGAGCTTCAAAGGCGTAGAACACAGAATAGAGCTGTGTGGTGTGATCGACGATATAAGATTTGTGAACGATTCCAAAGGGACGAATCCGGATGCTTCGATCAAGGCTATAGAAGCGATGAAGAACAATATAATACTGATAGCCGGGGGATATGACAAGAACTCGTCGTTTGACGAATTCGTAAATGCATTCAACGGCAGAGTTAAAGTGCTGCTGCTGATAGGCAAGACAGCTACGAAGATCAAGGAGGCGGCTGAGAAAGCAGGCTTTACAGATTCGATAATACTCAAGGATATGGAAGCTTGTGTGAGGGAAGCATACAGGATCGCACAGCCGGGAGATGTCGTGCTGCTTTCACCTGCATGCGCCAGCTGGGATATGTACACGAGCTTTGAACAGAGGGGAAAACACTTTAAGGATTGTGTGCAGGCTTTGGAAAGGTGACGGTTATAATTGGAAAGAGCAGATAATAAGGTAAAAGGGAAAAAGAGAACGAAACTGAAGCTGAAGAGCGGCGATTTCTGGCTGATGCTGTTCACGCTGATGCTTGTGCTGTTCGGGCTGATAATGGTGTTCAGCGCGAGCTACTATTCGTCGATAAGTCAGGACGGCTATCCGTACAGCTATCTAGTGAGACACGGCGCATGGGTTGTTTTCGGGCTTGGTTTAATGGCTTTTGGAGCATTGTTTGATTATCGAAAATATAAAAAATTGGCAATACCGGTGCTGATAGGAAGTGTGATACTGCTGGTGCTGGTGCTGACTCCGCTCGGGCAGACAACCAATGGTGCGACCAGGTGGTTAAATGTCGGACCGGTGACAATCATGCCGGGTGAGATCGCGAAGATAGCAGCGATATTATTCGTAGCGTGGTTCCTCAGTGAAGATGCGGGTCGGATAAAATCACTGACGAGAGGTATACTGCCGCTTCTCGGCGTCATTGCGGTTTACGGCGCGCTGATAGTAAAACAGCCAAATCTGTCCACTGCCATAACGGTGTGCGGCATAATAATCGCCATGATGCTGGTTGCAGGATTGAAATGGAGATATGTGGCCACGGCTGGAGGGATAGGCGTAGTCGGGATACTCAGCATAGTAGTTTTCATGAAGGAGTCATACTGGTACAACAGACTTACGAGCTTTACCGATCCGTTCCAGGATGCGCTGGGCGACGGATATCAGGCTGTTCAGTCGCTGCTCGCGCTTGGATCAGGAGGATTGTTCGGTGTAGGGCTGGGAAAGAGCGTTCAGAAGAATCTGTATCTGCCGGAGCCCCAGACTGACTTCATACTTGCGATAATAGGAGAAGAGCTGGGGTATATAGGTGTACTGCTGCTGATCGTGCTTTACTGCCTGTTCATATGGAGAGGCATCCATATCGCGCTCAATGCGCCGGATCAGTTCGGGCTTCTTCTGGCTTCAGGCATCGTCCTGATGGTGGGTATACAGGTGATACTGAATATAGCAGTCGTTACATCATCGATGCCGCCGACAGGTATAAATCTGCCGTTCATAAGCTACGGCGGAAACGCATTGCTGATTTTTATGTTTTCGGCGGGAGTGCTGCTGAATATATCGCGGCACGGGCTAAAAGTACAGGAGTAAATCAAATGAAAGTTATTATGACCTGCGGAGGCACAGGAGGCCATATATATCCTGCGCTGGCAATTGCAGATGAGATCAGGAAAAGAAAGCCTGATGCAGAGATAATATTTGTGGGGTCTGAGATAGGCCTTGAAAGAGATCTGGTACCTGAGAACGGATATGAGATAGAACTCATTTCTGCAGACGGATTCAACAGAGAACATCTGCTCAAGAATTTTGAGGTCATCAGGAAACTTAGAAGGGGCAGCAAGCGTTCGCGTGAGATACTGCGAGACTTCAGGCCTGATGTTGTGATAGGAACCGGAGGATATGCCAGCGCGCCGATAATGAAGGCTGCTCAGAAAATGCATATCCCGACATTCATACATGAACAGAATGCCGTGCCGGGAATGGCAAATAAGATGTTGGAAAAACACGTCAGTAAACTTTTTCTCGGATTCGAGGAGGCCTCGAAATATTTCAGATATCCTGAAAAGCATGTCGTGGCTGGAAATCCGGTAAGGCATGTCTTCATGGCTGCGGACAGAGAAAAGTCAAGAGCGGAGCTCGGCTTCGACCAGTCTGATTTCGTACTGCTCGCATTCGGAGGAAGCCAGGGAGCAGGACGTGTAAACAAGGCGATGATAGGAATAATAGAGGCTTTCAATGGTCTTAAGGGATTCCGTATATGCCTTGCGACCGGCAGCTATTACTACGATGCGATAAAGGAGGAGCTTAAGGAGAAGGGGATACAGGCGGCGGACAATGTGGATATCATGGAATATATACATGACATGGCTAAATATCTGTCTGCGGCAGATCTCGTAATAAGCCGCAGCGGAGCGCTCAGCGTTGCGGAGGTAACTGTCTGCGGTGTACCGGCAGTGTTCATCCCTTCACCGCTCGTGACCGGAAACCACCAGTATTTCAATGCAAAAGCCGTAGCGGAC
>CAVEWO010000065.1:0-6901 GCA_963619345.1 Bacteroidaceae bacterium | reverse complement strand
ACGAGCTTGGTGACCTCGAACGCCAGCACTTCCTTAGCCTTGTTGATCTCCTTGTCCTGCAGCGACGAAAGTCTCTTTACTTCATCCATAGGCAGGAACGTCAGCATTCTGAGGCATTTTTCCACATCAGCATCGCCGACGTTTCTCCAGTACTGATAAAATTCGTACGGCGAAGTCTTGTCAGCATCGAGCCAGAGCGCGCCTTTCTGCGTCTTGCCCATCTTCTTGCCCTCCGAATTAGTCAGCAGGGAGAAAGTCATGCCGTAAACCTCCTTGCCCAGCTTTTTCCTCGTGAGGTCGACGCCGCCGATGATGTTCGACCACTGGTCGTTGCCGCCGAACTCGATCTTTACATCAAAGTCTCTTGCCATTACCATGAAGTCGTAGCTCTGCATCAGCATGTAGTTGAGCTCGAACATCGTCAGACCGCCCTCACGATCCATTCTCTGCTTGAAGCATTCAGCTCTCAGCATCGTGTTTACATTGAAGCACGAACCGATCTCTCTGATGAATTCTATATAGTTCAGAGGCAGCAGCCATCTCGCATTGTTCACCGAGATCGCCTTGCCAGGTTCAGGCGTCTTGTTTTCGTGACCCGGTGAAAAGACACCGTTGTTGCCTTCGTATTTCCAGTCCTCGTCAAAATCGATGAACTTGTCGAACAGCTTTTTGAAAGCCACGCAGTTGTTCTCGATCGTTTCCGGAGTCATCATCTGACGCATATCAGTCCTTCCGGACGGATCGCCGACAAAGCCTGTGCCGCCGCCGAGCAGCACTACCGGCGTGTGCCCGTATTTCTGCATGTACATCATGATGATGACCTGCATGAAGTGTCCTACGTGAAGGCAGTCCGCAGTCGGGTCGAAGCCTATATAAAATTTCACTTTCTCGTTCTGCAGAAGTTCACGGACCTTTTCCTCATCCGTCGACTGCTCAATGAATCCTCTCTCCTTGAGCACATCGTAAACATTATCATGTTCGCTTACACTGTCAGGTATAAAATCGTATTTCATTTTTCTGTTTTTCCTCCAACTTACTCGTTTTATCTCGCCTCTATCGTTCATTTCTCCCCCGGCTGACATCACGAGGTCGGTTCACGAACAAGGCAGGATCCGTTTTGAGCTTCATTATTTAGTACCGAAAAGTCTGTCGCCCGCATCTCCAAGACCCGGCAGGATATATGCGTGATCGTTGAGACACTCATCCTTTGCAGCGATAAAGATGTCTACGTCCGGATGCGCCTTCCGAAGCACTTCGATACCTTCAGGCGCTGCTATAAGGCACATGAAAATAATTTTCTTTCCGCCTCTTGCTTTGATGAAATCGATAGCTGCAGATGCGCTGCCGCCCGTAGCCAGCATCGGATCCACAACGAAGATCTCTCTCTTTTCTATATCGTTAGGCAGTTTGCAGTAGTATTCAACCGGCTCATGAGTCTCAGGATCTCTGTAAAGACCTACGTGTCCGACCTTTGCATTTGGAACGAGCGCCAGCATGCCGTCTACCATTCCGAGACCTGCTCTCAGGATAGGCACGATCGCGATGTCCTCGCCCTTGAGCATCTTCACTGCGGTTTCCTGCATCGGAGTCCTGATCTGGACTTCTTCGAGCGGAAGATTTCTCGTCGCCTCATACCCCATGAGCATAGAGATCTCTCTTACGAGCTCTCTGAAATCCTTTACAGTTGTTTCTTCTTTCCTGAGTAACGCTGTCTTGTGCTGAATTAACGGATGATCGAATACATATACATTGCCCATATATTCTCCCTGCCTTTCGTTTTCATATATCTTGATAATTCCTGATTTCTGTCTTTTTTGTTTTATATGTTTTATGTAAAACTGCCGCACACGTGCTGTGTGCATTTTTTCATGCAAAGCCGCAGGTCTGCGCGTTCTCAGGGTTTCATATGCAAAGCCCCGGACTGCCGCACACCGCCCGCATACCGGCGGGCTGCCGTTTTACATCTCGTTGAGCATATTGACTCTGCGCTGATGTCTGCCGCCCTCGAACTCTGTGTCAATCCATGCTTTAGTGATCCTCAGAGCCTTATCGACGCCTGTTGTCCTGCCGCCAAGCGCGAGCATGTTTGAATCATTGTGCTTTCTCGACATTTCCGCCATATAAGTATCTGTGCAAAGCGCACATCTTATGCCTTTTACCTTGTTTGCTGCAATGGATATTCCTATGCCTGTACCGCAGCATACGATGCCTCTGTCCACTTTGCCCGATGCCACGGCGTCTCCGCAGGCCTTTCCGAAAGCAGGGTAGTCCACAGATTCTTCCGAATATGTTCCAAGATCCACAATCTCGATGTCTCTGGACTCCAGGTACTTCTTGATGTTTTCCTTCAGCTCGTATCCGCCATGGTCGCTGGCGATGGCAATCTTCATAATTTCAACCTCTTCTGACCTTTCTCCGCTCGCGCGGCACTAAACTCTCGCAATATTATAACCCGCTGATTTCAGCATTCTGTTCATCACCGCGAATCCCACACCATCCTTGTCGCTCAGTGCTCCTGCCAGGATAAGATCAACGCCTTCGTTGTCCAGGTCCCTCAGCCTGGAGAAAAAGTCGTGTGCTGCCTCTATGAATGCCTGTTCCTCGAACAATATCACTCCAACTTTGAGTCCAAGGCGTTCATTGAGCGCCTTGAGGCGTTCTATCTCGCTCTTTACTTTTTCACGTCTGCCCTCGATGATCGTCATCTGGGCTTTAGGTGCATAATGTTTATATTTCATCCCCGGTGATCTGGGTTTATAATCTCCCTGTGCGCTGCCGTCTGCCGGATCCAGTGTCCCCAGGCCCAGCTCCGCGCCTCTGAAAAGTGATTCGTCGTATTTTACCGGTTTGCCGATGGCCGCTTCTATGTTTTCGGCGGTGATTATTCCCGGTCTTAGTATAGTCGGGGTCTCTCCTGTCATGTCCACTACCGTGGATTCGATCCCCACGCGGCAGTCTGCTCCTGAGATTATCGCGTCGATCCTGCCGTCCATGTCTGCGATCACATCGCATGCTCTCGTCGGACTCGGGCTGCCTGAAAGGTTTGCGCTCGGTGCTGCGATCGGGCATCCTGAAAGATTTATCAGTTTGAGTGCCGCTTCACTGTCCGGCATCCTGACTGCAACGGTGTCGAGTCCTCCGGTCGTCCTGCGGGGCACGCCTTCTTTCTTTTTGAGAACCATCGTGAGCGGTCCCGGCCAGAAATTGTCGATCAGTGCCACGATGTCAGTGCTGAGCATCGGGGTCAGCTGGCCGATGTCACTGGCTCTCGATATGTGAACGATCATCGGATTGTCGCTCGGTCTGCCCTTTGCCTCGTATACTCTCGCAACAGCATCGGCATCGAGTGCATTGGCTCCGAGGCCGTACACTGTCTCTGTCGGGAATGCAACGAGTCCGCCGCGGCTGATTATCTCAGCTGCGGCTCTTATGTCTTTTTCATCTGTAGTCAGTATTTTTGTTTTCATTGTTACTTCCTCAAAAATTCTTCATTTTTTCGGCCTGGTCGCTTGTGATGAGGCCGTCTATTATTTCATCGAGGTCTCCGTCGAGGAAGTTGTCGAGCTTGTAAAGGGTCACGCCTATCCTGTGATCCGAAACTCTTCCCTGCGGGAAGTTGTATGTCCTGATTCGCTCGCTTCTGTCTCCGGAACCTACCATGCTCTTTCGCTGGTCTGCGATCTCCTTATTCTGCTCCTGCATCTTCAGATCGTAAAGTCTCGCCTTGAGGACCTTGAACGCTTTTTCTTTATTCTTTATCTGCGACTTTTCATCCTGACATGTCACCACGAGTCCTGTCGGTTCATGTGTAAGTCTTACTGCCGAGTCTGTCGTGTTTACGCACTGGCCGCCGTTTCCGGAAGCTCTGTAAACATCGACGCGCACATCATTCGGATTGAGATCGACTTCAACGTCGTCTACTTCAGGCAGCACTGCAACTGTTGCCGCCGATGTATGGATCCTGCCGCTCGACTCGGTCTCCGGCACTCTCTGCACTCTATGCGCTCCGCTCTCGTACTTGAGTCTGGAATATGCGCCCTTTCCCTTGATTAGAAGAACTGCTTCCTTGATACCGCCAAGCCCCGTATCATTGAGCTCGATCAGCTCCGTCTTCCAGCGGTTTCGCTCCGCATATCTTGTGTACATCCTGAGAAGATCCGCACCGAACAGCGCTGCTTCCTCTCCGCCTGTACCTGCTCTGATCTCAAGAATAACATTCTTTTCATCGTTAGGATCTTTCGGGAGAAGCAGCACCTTGAGCTCTTCCTCCTGCTGCTCGATCAGGTCTTCGAGCTCTGAGATCTCCATCTTCGCGAGTTCACGCATCTCCTCATCGCCTTCTTCAAGGATCTCCTTGGCATCGGCCAGATCGCCCTTTGCCTTCTTGTACTCCTTGTACTTTTTTACGATCGGCTCCATCTCGCCCATTTCCTTGACGTGCTTCTGCCACACCGGCTGATTGCTGATCACTGCAGGATCTGAGACCTTCTGCGCCAGCTCATCGTATTTCTCTGTTATAAAATCTAATTTATCGAACATATTTAACTCCTGAATTTTTATGATTTCCGCAGGCACCGGCACTGTATCGTGAGACCCGCAGCTTTTTTATATGAAAACATAGTTCTCTAACTTTATATTATATCAGAAGTTATGTGTAAAAAAAACAGTGAATTGCTGCAGGTACAAAATTGACTTTCGTGCCGCTTTGCGGTATCTTAATACGGTAAAGGAGACCGGAAATATATGTCACTGAAATTTTGTTCGTTTGCCAGCGGAAGCAGCGGCAACAGCTATCTTGTAAAAAATGAAACTACGGCTTTACTCATAGATGCGGGGATATCGGGGAAAAAAATACTCGAGGGTCTGGAAAGCACGCAGACGCCGCTCGATCAGGTCAGGGGGCTGCTCATCACGCACGAGCATATCGATCACGTCAAAAGCATATCCGTACTCAGCAAAAAGATACCGAATCTTTCCGTCTACGCCAACGAAGGCACATGGGGCGGAATCAAAAAGCCTGTCGCTCCATCGCAGCAGCGCATTTTCAATACAGGTGAGGATTTTTACATAGAAGGATTCATGATCCGACCGTTCGCGATCCCTCATGACGCAGCGGATCCGGTCGGGTTTTCCATATATTATGGAGATCGCCAGATCAGCATCGTCACGGATGTCGGGCACATCACAAACGAGATATTCGAGGAGATAACGTGCGCTGATCTGCTGCTTCTGGAAGCGAACCACGAAAAGGAGATCCTGCTCGTCGGTCGCTACCCTTATAACCTGAAGCAGCGCATACTCGGCGACACCGGGCATCTTTCCAATGTATCGGCCGGCGAATGCCTGTGCAGGCTGGCGGCTGCCGTTCCGAAACCGCGTCAGGTGCTGCTGGGGCATCTCAGCCACGAAAACAACGACCCTGCAGTCGCGCTGCTGACAGTCCGCAACACGCTGATGGAAAAAAATATCATTCCGGGCAGCGAGCTCAAGCTGGGCATCGCGATGCGTGACACGCTCAGCTACATATATGAGGTGTAACGATGAACATAACAGTTCTTGCAGTCGGAAAATTAAAAGAAAAATACTGGCAGGACGCCATAAGGGAATATTCGAAGCGGCTCGGAAAATACTGCCGTTTCCAGATCACAGAGGTAAAGGAAAGTCTGCTGCGCGCAAATCCGTCGAAAGCTGACGAGGAAGCCGTAAAGACCGCCGAGGGGCGCGATATCCTCAGCAGGATCAAACCTTCCGACCATGTCGTCACGCTGGAGATCAAAGGCAGACCGCTTTCTTCACCGCAGCTGGCGCAGCATATCGAAGACGTGACGGTGCACGGCAAAAGCAGCATCGTGTTTGTCATCGGCGGCTCACTGGGACTGTCGGACGAAGTCAGCAGACGGGCGGACTTCAAACTTTCATTTTCCGCGATGACATTCCCGCATCAGATGATGCGAGTCATCCTTCTCGAGCAGATTTACAGAAGTTTTAAGATCATAAAAAATGAGGCCTACCACAAATAGGTCTCATTTTCTGTCATTTTTATGTAAAACGCCTTACCGCTTCAAGTGCGACTTTCTGTATATCGGATCTGTTTCCAGCAGCTCGATCGTCTTGTCCATCACCGACGGATCGTGCATCGACTCCATGAGCAGCCGCCTGAGCTTGAGATTTTCCGTGATAAACCTTTCGCTCTTCATCTTATATGCATGCATATACTCGTTCATCAGATTCTCTCCCGATACATCCCCTGCCATAAAAGCTCCAAGAGCCGCGAGAGCTGCAGCCTTTGCAGAATCAGCAGCTGCCGAAAGACCGTCATGCACGAGAGGCATCGTCAGCGCCGCCGCATCGCCGATCACCATATAACCATTCCCGGCTTTCTGCACGCCCTGACTGATGTCGTTCATCCTGCCGCCTTCCCACGGACTTATGCGGACTGCTCTTTCGAACATCTCCCCGATCTTCGGGATGCTGCCGCTCCACTTGTAAAAACGCTCCTGCAGATCAGCCTTCCTGTATGCGTCAAGATCATTGACCATTATCCCGACATTGCAGATGCCGTTTCTGACGCCGTCCCTGCCGACCGGCATCACCCAGAAATACCCCGGCCCTGCCAGCTCGGAGAATCCGAACACTCCATAGGCATTGTACTGATCCTTTGCAAGAGACCTGTCCAGAGTGATGTTCCTGAAATACGCCCTTTCCCCGATCCACATGCTGTACGGCTTTTCAGGCGCGATCCCCAGAGATTTTCCGAGGCTTGAAAAAGCGCCGTCTGCGATTATCACGATACGGCTTTTCAGTGTGACATCTTCGCCCCTGTATCTGGCTCTGACGCCCGTGACCGTGCCGTTTTCCGTAACGACCCCCGTCACCGTGCAGCTCTGTCTCAGCTCTGCAC
>CAVEWO010000064.1:0-6912 GCA_963619345.1 Bacteroidaceae bacterium | reverse complement strand
TAGTGAAAACAGCGTGCAGCATGAACCGTTTGGATATGCGGGACGTCCCGCACATACCGGTGAAAAAGCGGTGAGGGAGAAAGAATGATGAACGGGATAAGGAATATATTCTTTTAAGAATGCAGGATTGTACGCTGAGCCCGGAGGCACAGGAGCGATGGTCGATGGACTGAACAAACCGGCTTCGCATTTTGACGGGATCAGCGATGATTTTATGTAAATCGTATGCAAAACTACAGGCTTTCGGCTTTTAATCGTTAAGGGTTCGGAGGCCCGTTTTTTGCATTTTTGACAGAACATAAGTTTGCGGAGTTGAACTTGTGTTCGTGCAGTGATAAAATAAAAAGACCTAAAAATATGTCAGGGGGCGTGAAATGCAGGAAATAATGGAAAAGCTGAAAATACTGGCAGACAGTGCCAAATACGACGTGTCGTGTTCAAGCAGCGGAGCCGGGCGAAGGAATGACGGCAGGATAGGCAATGCGCATGCTGCCGGCATATGTCACTCATGGGGAGCGGATGGCAGATGCATCTCGCTGCTGAAGGTGCTGTTTACAAATAAATGTGTTTACGATTGTGAATATTGTATCAACCGCAGGACGAATGATTTCCCCAGAGCTTCTTTCGAACCGGATGAACTGGCGCGTCTTACGATCGAATTCTACAGGAGGAATTATGTAGAAGGCCTTTTTCTCAGCTCGGCGGTGGAGGTGTCCCCGGATCATACGGCAGAGCGTATACTGGAATCGCTTGAAATACTGAGATACAGATATGGTTTTGCAGGATATATACATGCGAAGATAATCCCGGGGGTCTCATCTGATATACTTCACAGGATAGGTCTTGTGGCAGACAGGCTGAGCGTGAATATAGAGATGCCGACTTCGCGAAGCCTGGAGATGTTTGCCCCTCAGAAAAAGGCGAAGCAGATTTTTGCGCCGATGCGCCAGATAACGAATTCTCTGATAGAACGGAATGCTCTGGTCGGGCCGGGAACGATGTTTAAAGGACAGCAGCTGAATACAGCAGAAAATTACCTGAATGACCCGTTCGGCAGTGGTGATGAGCCGCCGGATCCAGATACTGTTAAGGCGCTCGGAGGCAGCACCGGAAAGGCTTCGTCCGGAAGCAGAATGAGCGTATCCAAGTCGGCATCCATGCTCGCGGCGGGGAATAATGCTATGCAGGCGGGGCACCATGGAAGATCTGACAAAAGCTTTGCACCGGCAGGGCAGACAACGCAGATGATAATCGGAGCAGGAGGCGAGACTGATCAGAGCATACTTACCACGAGTGAGAATCTGTATCGAGCCTTCAAGATGAAGCGAGTCTATTATTCGGCATATATACCTGTCGTGGATTCTCCGGTCCTTCCCGATAGGCAGACTGCTCCGCCTCTTGCCAGAGAGCATCGTATATACCAGGCGGACTGGCTGCTGAGATTTTACGGATTCACTGTAAGTGAGCTGTTCAATGGAGAAAATGCGAATCTCGATCCGGATCTGGATCCCAAAGTTACATGGGCGCTGAGGAATCTGGAGAAGTTCCCTGTCGAGATCAACAGGGCTTCATACGAGATGCTTATGCGCATACCGGGGATTGGTGCAGTTTCGGCACGGCGTATAATCAGGCAGCGAAAGCTGGCGCCCGTAAAGTTTGAGGATCTTAAAAAAATGGGAGTCGTGCTGAAACGGGCAAAATATTTTCTCATGTGTTCGGGTCGGTATTACGGTGAGCGAAAATTTGAACAGGAGACTATAAGGAATTCCATGCTTCAGATGGAAAACGGTCTGCAGCTTTCCATGTTCGACAGCGGATGGAACCGGATCGAAGAAGGTGCGCGTCAGGAGAAGCTCGCGGAAGCGGGGGTGGTATGATTATGATAGATTATCTTTATGACGGTACCTTTGAGGGTTTACTCACATGCATCTATGAAAACTATTATACAGAAAAGGCGTCAGGCATATTCAGGGAAGAAGCGTACCAGTCGAGTCTGCTTGGCGGATGCATGGAAGTAAAAACAGACCCGCAGAAAGCTGTAACTGTCTATGAGGCGATCGAGAAGAAGATATCTTCTTACGATCTCAGGCGCATCTATAAGGTCTTCCTTTCAAATGACGAATACAAGGAGACGAAGATACTGCGTTATGTAATACTGGGATTCAGAATGGGCGGCGGTATCTCGATGATGCACAGCGATCCGGTCGTGCTTGATGTACAGTCGGCAGAGAAGAAGGTAAATGTGGAGTGCGAGAGGATGATGCAGTTCGTGCGGTTTTCGGTTATGGAAAACAATGTGCTGTATGCGGAGGTGGAGCCGGATCACGATGTGCTGGAGCTCATCGCAGATCACTTCTGCGACAGGTATAAAAACGATCCGTTCATAATACGTGATGTCGGGCGGAACAAGGCGCTGGCCGCATATCAGCACAGGTGGTATATTTCGGATTTTGATGCTTCTGATGTTCCTGGAGTTTCGGCGGATGAAGAGAAGATACGGACACTTTGGCGTGACTATTTCAGTAATATAGCGATAAAGGAGCGCACGAATCCGCGCTGCCAGAAAAAGTTCATGCCTGAAAGGTACTGGAAGCACCTGACTGAGCTGACAGGCATTTAATTTTCTGCGATATTTTGATGTATGTATTGAAATGCATGACACAAAACTATATACTCTACTTAATTAAATGCTGAAAGTTATAATGAGATGAGAAAGGAATGGTGCTGCTATGAGATACGAAATAAAAGGTGAAACACTGCCGGTGGTTATATGCCATCTTGACCCCGGTGAGCAGATGCTCACAGAAGGCGGCGGGATGTCCTGGATGTCCCCGAATATGCAGATGCAGACAACAAGCAATGGAGGAGTAGGCAAGGCGCTGGGAAGGATGTTTGCCGGCGAGAAGCTTTTCCAGAATATCTATACAGCGCAAGGCGGACCGGGAATGATCGCATTCGCATCGAGCTTCCCCGGATCGATAAAGGCATTCCAGGTGTCGCCGGGAAATGAGATGATATGTCAGAAGGGAGTTTTCCTTGCAGGCGAAATGGGAGTGGAGCTTTCCGTATTTCTGAACAAGAAGCTTGGAAGCGGATTCTTTGGTGGAGAAGGATTCGTGATGCAGCGGTTGGGCGGAAACGGTATTTTCTTTGGCGAGTTTGACGGACATATAGTAGAGTATGCTCTGGCGGCAGGTCAGCAGATCGTGGTGGATACCGGCCACCTGGCAGCGATGTCTGCGACATGCAGTATGGATATACAGTCCGTGCCGGGAATGAAGAACAAGTTCCTCGGAGGAGAGGGTCTGTTCAATACAGTCGTTACAGGGCCGGGTCATGTATGGCTGCAGACGATGCCGCTTGCAAATGTTGCCGGGGTACTCAGCCGTTATATGCCGACAGGAAACTAGAACTGCGTAAAGACAACGGAGGCAGTGATGGACAGCAGAGTAAAGGAAATAATCGACAGAAGCAGAAACGTTGTGTTTTTCGGCGGCGCAGGAGTTTCGACCGAGAGCAATATACCGGATTTCAGATCTGAATCAGGCTTGTACAAGGCTATGAACGAGTACGGATACTCCCCGGAGCATATGCTGTCGCATACGTTTTTCATGCGGCATACGGAGATGTTCTTTGACTATTACAAGAAAAATCTCATTTATCCAGATGCTGTGCCGAACAAGGCGCATAAGGCGCTTGCGGACCTGGAAAAGGCAGGGATACTTACAGGTGTAGTGACTCAGAACATAGACGGGCTTCATCAGAAAGCAGGGAGCCGTAAAGTATATGAACTGCACGGCTCGGTGATGCGCAACAGCTGCATGGAGTGCGGTGAGCATTATGATCTGGATTATATAATGGATGATAACAACTGTGAGAATGGAGTCCCGATATGTAAAAAATGCCATGGAATCGTGAAACCTGACGTCGTGCTTTATGAAGAACAGCTGGACGAATATGTGATCACGGGCGCGGTGAATGCGATAAGCAGCGCAGATACGTTGATAGTAGGAGGCACTTCGCTGGTGGTGTATCCTGCCGCAGGACTGATAAATTATTTCAGAGGAAAGGACATCATACTTATAAACAAATCACAGACGGGATATGATGACAGAGCTACGCTTGTTATAAGTGATTCGATCGGAAAGATTCTTGGCGGCTGATATGCGTGAAGCATTGAAGTTTAAAGGGATACAGCGAGCACGAAAAATCCGGTGAAGATCGAGAAAAAAATTAGTAATATTCGGGTTTCGATTCTGTTTTTTTTGTGATATAATCAACAGCAAGCAATGGAGATGTTTTTAAGAGAATGAATTTATTACTTGTAAATGATGACGGCATAAAGGCGCAGGGCATACACGAACTCGCAGAAGCACTGTCTTCGGAAGCATCGATATATGTCTGCGCTCCGGACGGCCAGCGCAGTGCCAGCGGGCACGGTATAACTGTTTCAACTTACATAACCGTCCAGGAAGAGAGGTTTGACTGTGCGGAATACGCATTCAGCACGTCAGGAACTCCTGCTGACTGTGTGAAACTGGGTATGAAACTGCTCGAACGGCAGGGCGTGAAGATAGACATGGTATTTTCCGGCATAAATCACGGAGGCAATCTGGGTACGGATACTCTGTATTCGGGAACTGTTTCGGCAGCAGTCGAAGGCAGTCTCTGCGGAGTTCCCTCGGTAGCGGTTTCGGTAAACAGCCATGAGGCTAAGCACTTCGAATATGCATGTTATCTTGCCAAAGGAGCGGTGAACAAGGCTTATGGCAAGCTTCCGCCAGAGGTGGTGCTTAATATAAACACACCTGACCTTCCTCGCAAGGAGATAAAAGGTATGAGGTATACGACTCTGGGCAGAAGAGAGTATAAAGAAGTCTTCAAACCCGTGGAAATAGGCGGGGGAAAAACAGGGTATCGATATACGGGAGAACCTGTTATATACGAAGGCCTTTCGGAAACTATAGACGTGATAGCGATGCAGGACGGATTTGCCAGCATCACACCTATTCACTGGGGTCTTACATCGTACGGAATGGTAGATGAAGTGAAGAAATGGAGGATAGACCAATGGGATTACTGACAAGGGATGACACAGCATTTGTTGCAATCGACTTTCAGGAACGTCTCGTTCCTGCGATGAGCGGCAAGGAAAAGCTGACAGAGAAGACTGAAAGACTGGCAAAGGGAATGCAGGTCCTCGGGATACCGACTGTAGTGACACAGCAGTATACGAAAGGGCTTGGAGCAACGATCCCTTCTATCGCAGAGGCTCTTGGAGAATTTGAACCGATAGACAAGTTCACTTTCGGCTGCATGGAAAATGAAGAGTTTGCAGCAAAGATAAAAGAGCTCGGCAGAAAGAATATAGTTGTATGCGGTATAGAAGCCCACATATGCGTGCAGCAGACGGTACTGCAGCTTATGGAAGCCGGATATAATGTATATCTTGTGGCAGACTGCATATCGTCCAGATCAGAAGAAGACAAGCTCTGGGCAGTGACCAGAATGGGAGAAGCAGGCGCTGTGATAACCACTTATGAAGCAGTACTTTACGAGATACTCGGAAATTCAAAGGCGAACGGCTTCAAAGCTGTTTCGGCTATTGTAAAATAATGAAAATGTTTATATTTTAATAAATGATTTAAAGGAGGAAATTCATTATGAGAGATGTTGTAATTGCAAGTGCAGTAAGAACTCCGATCGGCAGCTTTGGCGGCAGTCTTAAAAACACTGCTGCAAGAACTTTAGGAGCTATCACGATCAAAGAAGCTATCAAGAGAGCAGGAATCGATCCGGCAGCTATCGATGAAGTTGTATACGGATGCGTTCTCCAGGGCGGACTTGGACAGAACGTTGCAAGACAGGCAGCTTTAGACGCAGGAATCCCAAAGGAAGTTCCGGCTATGACTATCAACAAGGTTTGCGGTTCCGGATTAAGAACAGTTTCAATGGCAGCTCAGATGATTAAGGCAGGAGATGCTGATATCATCGTCGCAGGCGGTACAGAAAACATGTCAGCAACAGGCTATGCTATCCCTACAGCAAGATGGGGAGCAAGAATGAACGACAACAAGATCATCGATATGATGACAAATGACGGTCTGACTTGCGCATTCAATAACTACCACATGGGCATCACTGCTGAAAACGTTGCAGAGCAGTGGGGACTCACAAGAGAAGAACTCGATGCATTCGCAGCAAATTCGCAGCAGAAGGCGGTTGCAGCAGTAAAAGCAGGAAAATTCAAGGACGAAATCGTTCCTGTTGAGATCCCTCAGAGAAAAGGCGATCCTGTTATTTTCGATACAGATGAATATCCAAAAGAAGGAGTAACTCCTGAAAGCATCGCTAAGCTGAGACCTGCATTCAAGAAAGACGGCGTGGTTACAGCAGCTAACGCATCGGGAATCAATGATGCAGCGGCAGCTCTCGTTATTATGTCGAAGGAAAAGGCTGATGAACTCGGAATCAAGCCTCTCTGCACAATCAAGTCATATGCTTCAGCTGGCGTTGACCCTGCTATCATGGGTGTTGGTCCTGTACCTGCATGCCAGAAGGCTCTTGACAAAGCTGGGCTCACTATCGACCAGATCGATCTGATCGAAGCAAATGAAGCTTTCGCAGCACAGTCAGTAGCAGTAGGCAAAGACCTCGGATTCGATCCTGAAAAGCTCAACGTAAACGGCGGAGCTATCGCACTCGGACATCCTATCGGAGCATCCGGTGCAAGAATCCTTATCACACTGATCTATGAGATGATCAAGAGAGATGCAAAGACTGGTCTTGCTACACTTTGCATCGGTGGCGGACAGGGAACTACAGTTATCGTAGAAAGATAAGCTCCCGGGCATACCGAAGAAACAGAATATCAACAAAGACAAACAGAGCGCAGCAGTATTGCTGCGCTCT
>CAVEWO010000063.1:0-7053 GCA_963619345.1 Bacteroidaceae bacterium | reverse complement strand
TCCGTGAACACCTTGAATTCGCAGTCCCTCACAAGCTCTGTGATATCCTGAAGCTCGAAACCGACTCTCGTGTCAGGCTTGTCGCTGCCGTATCTCTCCATCGCTTCGTCGTAAGTCATCCTGGGGAACGGCGTCTGGATATCCACACCCTTCATTTCCTTGAAGACCTGCTTGAGGTATCCTTCCTGGATCTCGATCACATCATCCATATCCACGAATGACATCTCAAGGTCGATCTGCGTGAATTCAGGCTGTCTGTCTGCACGCAGGTCCTCGTCTCTGAAGCACTTTACGATCTGCATATATCTGTCTGTACCGCCGACCATCAGCAGCTGCTTGAACATCTGCGGCGACTGCGGGAGCGCATAAAAGCGTCCCTGATTTACTCTGCTCGGTACCAGATAGTCTCTCGCACCTTCAGGCGTCGATTTTATGAGTACCGGAGTCTCGACCTCAGTGAAGCCGTTATCCGAGAAATAGTCTCTCGTCAGCTTTGCCAGCTTGTGTCTGAATGTCAGGTTGTCCTGCATCTTCTTCTTTCTGAGATCCAGGTACCTGTACTTGAGTCTCAGGTTGTCGTCTACATTGTCGTCATCTTTGATATAAATAGGCGGAGTATCTGCTTCCGAATATATGATGAGATCGTCTGCAAACACTTCTATATCTCCTGTAGGAAGATCCGGGTTTTTGGATTCTCTCTCCATTACAGTTCCCTTCACTCCGACAACGTATTCGCTTCTAAGCGTGTCCGCCTTGTCGAACAGCTCCTGAGGGATCTTGTCATTGAATACGATCTGTGTTATTCCTGTCTTGTCGCGCAGATCGCAGAAAATCAGTCCTCCCAGATTTCTTCGCTTTTGTATCCAGCCGTTCAGCACGACTTTTTCTCCGATGTTGGATTCTCTGAGTTCTCCGCACATGTGGCTTCTCTTAAATATACTCATCTTTTTCTCCTGCTCCTGATCTATTTCATTAATTCTTCTATTATGTTCTCCATCGATACCGTAGTCTGTTCCGATGTCGCCATGTCTTTTATCGCAAAGCTGTTATTTTCCAGCTCGTCCTGGCCTATAACAACTGTTTTCTTCGCATTTATCCTGTTCGCATATTTGAACTGGTTCTTGATATTCCTGCCCATGATGTCCATCTGTGCGCTGACGCCCTTCTGTCTTAGCTGTCTCAGCAGTTTAAGCCCTGCAGCCTTCGCCTCATCACCCATGACTGCAATGAACACGTCTGTGCCGTCCGGTTCAGGGATCTCTGCTCCGCATGCCTCCATGGTGAGCAGCAGTCTCTCCTTGCCGAGTCCGAATCCGACTCCCGGAGTTGCCGGTCCGCCTATTTCCTCAACGAGGTGGTCGTATCTGCCGCCGCCGCACACAGTCCCCTGTGCACCGATCTTCGCAGTGACGAATTCGAACGCCGTCTTCGTATAGTAGTCGAGGCCTCTCACGATCCCCGGGTCAACGACATATTCGATACCCATCGCATCAAGGTTTGCCTTGAGCTGCTCGAATGCATCTCTGCAGTCGTCGCACAGGTAATCGAGCATCACAGGCGCGCCCTGCACCAGCTCGTGACATACAGGTGATTTGCAGTCCAGTATCCTCATGGGATTCCTGTCGAATCTGTCCTTGCATGTGTCGCAGAGCTGATCATATTTAGGCTCGAGGAAAGTCCTCAGCGACTGTCTGTGATCTTTCCTGCATTCAGGACATCCAACGCTGTTGATGCGGAGTTCTATATCGGTTATTCCCATTTCCTTCAGGAAATCATACGCCAGGCTGATGATCTCCGCGTCTGCCATCATGTCAGACGTGCCGAAAGTCTCGATGCCGAACTGGTGGAACTCTCTGAGTCTTCCTGACTGCGGCTTTTCATATCTGAAGCACGGGATGTTATAGTAGTATTTACTCGGCTGTGCTCCTGCATAGAGCTTGTGTTCTACAAACGCTCTGACTGCAGGCGAAGTGCCCTCCGGCTTCAGTGTAATATTGCGCTTTCCATAATCCTGGAAGCTGTACATCTCCTTCTGGACGATATCAGTAGTGTCTCCCACGCCTCTCTGGAACAGTTCTGTATGCTCGAACACCGGTGTCCTGATTTCTTCAAAGCCGTAATTCCTGCATATCCCGGCAAAGGCTTCTTCTATATAGTGCCATTTGTATGCCTGATCGGGCAGCATGTCTTTCGTCCCTTTAGGCGCATTCGTCAACATATTCTTACCTCCAAAAGTTTTTTTCTTTTCTCTCGATCATTTCGCCGATCCTGTCTATGTAGATCTGGTAATTTGAAACGTTAGCGACTCTCTCAAGTCTGTTTTCATCAGGAAAATAGACTTTGCTCATCCCGCCGGCTCCGAGTGCCAGTATGGACTGTGCCTCCTCCATTATCCTTATATTGTAGACCGATACCTTGTCGTCTCTGCAGAACCCCAGATTTTCGGTGTTGCCCGAGGTGTGCTTCTGCCTGTAAAGATAGTACGGTCTGTATCCTCTGTCTCTCAGGTATTTCAGAGCGTGATCCAGCATAGCTGTACACAGCTCTTCGTTCTTGTAATTGTATTCCTCGTCAAGCTCCTTGAGCGCAGACGCGCGCTTGACCGCAAGCGTGTGGAGCGTGATGTTCCCGGCCCCGGTATCCGCTATGCGCTGCAGACTGCTGCAGAAATCCTCGAAACTCTCTCCAGGAAGTCCTGCTATAAGATCTGCGTTTATGCAGTCGATGCCGGCTCTGCGTGCCATCTCAAATGCCTGTTCAGTCTGGCTGACCGTATGACGTCTGCCTATGAGCTGCAGCGTCTCTTCTTTCATCGTCTGCGGGTTGATGCTTATCCTGCCTGCTCCTGCCGCCTTGATGATCCTGAGTTTGTCCTCTGTGAATGTGTCAGGACGTCCCGCCTCGACCGTGAATTCACTGAGTTTTTTCGTGTCGAACAGATCTGTTATCCTCGACAGCAGCTCCTCGAGCTGTGACTCGTTCAGCGTCGTAGGGGTTCCGCCGCCGATATATATCGATTCAAGCGTGATCTGCTTTTCTTTTATCTTCGCTGCGCAGTATTCTATCTCACTGTAAAGCGCCTGCAGGTATCTGTCGATCTCAGCTTCCGGCACCTGGTTCGAAGTGAAGGAGCAGTACAGGCACCTGGTCGGGCAGAACGGTATGCCTATGTACATGCCGAGACTGTCCAGCTTCGGACGGCCTGCAGTCTGTCTCTGATACTGCAGTATATCCGTGACGAGCTCCACTTTGTCCTGGTGGAGCAGGTACTTCTCTTTCAGTATACGCTCAAGCTCTGTCATGCTGCCGCACGAATCCAGGATCTCTCCTGCAAGCTTTACAGGTCTTATTCCCGTTAGCACTCCCCATTTCGGGCTTTTCCCCGTGTAAAGCTTAAGGCTCCTGTACATCTCGCGCTTCAGCTCTTCGCGGTCGCCGTCAAAGCAGAAAATCCTGCATTCTTCAGGAATGCCGCATGCGCCGGGCATGCAGTCTGCATCACCGCTGTATAGTTCGTACGCGCCCTTCGGCATGAACACTTTTATCAGTTCCTCATACTGGTGCGGATTTTCCACACCCTTCAACATACATCTATACAAAAGGGTTGTTACCTTTCTCGAATCCTATGCTGGTCTGTCCCATATGTCCCGGCAGCACGACTGTCTTGTCCGGAAGGATGAACAGCTTAGTGTGGACTGCATCTGCCAGATCCCTGAATGATCCGCCCGGAAAGTCAGTCCTTCCGATCGACTGTCTGAACAGTGTATCTCCGCTGAACAGCACGTCTTCCGACTCTACATAGATGCACATTCCTCCTGGCGTATGTCCTGGCGTGAATATGAACTTGAGCTTGAGATTGCCGACTTCGAGTTCATCTCCGTCATTCACGAATATGTCTCCTTTTACAGTCTGAGCTGATCCGAACATGATACTCTGGTTCGCTCTCGGATCCTCGAGCATCGGCTTCTCATTCGTATGGACAACTACCTTCGCATCAGGAAAATCATCGAGATGCTCATTCACACCTGAGATGTGATCTGCGTGTCCGTGCGTCAGCACGATATATTTGATCCTGATCCCTTCATCTATGACTTTTTTCGTCAGCTTCGGGTTGTATCCGCCCGGATCCACTATAAAGCCTTCTTTGGTATTCTCATCGACTACCAGGTATGTGTTCACTCCCAGCGGTCCGCTGGGCATACATGTTATCTTCATTTATATATCTCCTTCTAAAAGTTTTTGTTACTGTCAAGAAGTATCGTCACAGGTCCGTCATTGTGTATCTCAACCATCATTTCGGCACGGAATATCCCTTCTTCAACCTGGATATCTTCCGCCTGTATCAGTTCTATGACTTTTCTGTAAAGCGCATTGGCTTCCTCCGGCACTGCAGCCTTCGTAAAGCTCGGCCTTTTCCCTTTTCTGACATCACCGAGAAGCGTGAACTGTGAAACTGCCAGGACACCGCCGCCGATATCCTTTACGGACAGATTGAGCTTGTCATTGTCGTCCTCGAAAATACGCAGACCTGTGACTTTTCCTGCTACATATGCAGCATCCTTTTCAGTGTCACCGTCCTCTACGCCGATAAGCACCATCAGCCCTTTTCCTATTTCTCCTGTGATCTTTCCATCAACAGCCACGCGGCTCTCTGTGACTCTCTGTACTACCGCTCTCATGTCGTTGTCCTGTACGCCTCCATTATGCCAGGTATTCCCTTGAGGGATCTGCATATTTTTTCCATCTGGTTCTTGTTCTGTATCGAAAGTGTAAGATTGATCTTAACTGTCTCGTCTTTTTCAGCTTTTGCATTCAGTCCCGATATATGGACATTCATATCCTCGCAGATCTTGGATATGCTGGAGAGCATGCTCTTCTGATCTTTTGCGATGATGCATATTTCTGTATCAAAAGACTTGTCGAGCATGTTGTGATCCCATTTGACATCGATGAATCTCGCCTTCTCTGCCGGGGACAGAGATTTCAGATTGTCGCAGTCCTTCCTGTGGACTGAAATACCTCTTCCCTTAGTGATGAATCCTACGATATCGTCTCCCGGAACTGGGTTGCAGCATCGTGCGATCCTTATCATCAGATTGTCTACGCCTTCTACCACGATACCGGAATTGTCCTCGCGCTTCTTCTTGTTGTGCAGATTGCGCTTGATTGTCTTCTCACTCATCTCATGGAGATTCTCGATAAGACTCTTCTCTTTCTCAGCCTCTGCTTCTTTTGCTTCACCATCGTATCTGAGCAGGGTATTCATCAGCTTATTGAGCAGAGTTCCTCCGCCTGACAGCTGATTGTAAAGCTCGTCGCTGTTCTTGTATCCGAACTCCTTTATCGCTTTCGCTATGAAGGCGCTCTTCAGCAGTTCTCTCGGATCATGCCCTTTCTTCCTTATATACTTGTCCAGCAGATCCTTGCCGCGGTCGACAAGGTCGCTCTTGTTTTCTTTTTTGAGCCACTGTCTTATCTTATTTCGCGCCGAACTGCTCTTTGCGATCTTGAGCCAGTCTATGCTCGGTCCTGCAGCGTTCGGAGACGTGACGATTTCAACTATGTTGCCGTTTTCCAACTGATGGTCTATAGTCACCATCTTGCCGTTCACACGCGCCCCCACGCATTTGCATCCGACATCCGAATGTATCTTGAATGCAAAGTCCAGCGGAGTCGATCCTGCCGGCAGCTCTATGACATCTCCCTGAGGCGTAAATACGAAAACTTGGCTCGAAAACAGATCCATCTTCAGAGATTCCATGAATTCCTTTGGATCCTTGACATCCTTCTGCCATTCAAGCGCCTGCCTCAGCCACGAAAGCTTGACTTCCTCCTTGTCCGAAACGATCCCTTCCTTGTATTTCCAGTGAGCTGCGATACCGTATTCGGCTATCCTGTGCATCTCGTATGTCCTGATCTGTATCTCAAAAGGCTTGCCGCTGTCGCTTATCACCGTCGTATGGAGCGACTGGTACATGTTCGGTTTCGGCATTGCTATATAGTCTTTGAAACGTCCCGGTATCGGTGTCCACATCGTGTGCACCAGACCGAGCACAGCGTAGCAGTCCTTGACTGTCTCCACTATGATCCTCACAGCCATCAGATCAAAGATCTCGTCCAGATTCTTGTGCTGGTATTTCATCTTCTTGTAGATACTGTAAAAGTGCTTGGAACGTCCGTATATATCGTAATTGATATCTATTTCATCAAGCGTCTGCCTTATCTGCTCTACGACCCTTTCAATGGATTTCTCTCGTTCCTCTTTGCGCTCGTTTACCTGTTCGGCAAGTTCATAATAAGCTTCGGGCTCGAGGAACTTCAGCGCGATATCTTCGAGCTCCATCTTCATCGCATAGATACCGAGCCTTGCAGCGAGAGGCGCGTATATATCGAGCGTCTCCCTGCATTTCTCTATTATCTTATCATGCGTCATATAGTTTATAGTCCTCAGATTGTGAAGCCTGTCCGAAAGCTTGATGATGAGAACTCTGATATCTTTTGACATCGCGAGAAACATTTTTCTCAGATTTTCGACCTGCCGCTCTTCTTTGTTCTTGAATTTCAGTGAACCGAGCTTCGTAACTCCATCCACAAGAAGACCTACCTCCTCACCGAAATCATCGATAAGCTGCTGCGATGTGTATTCGGTATCCTCCACAACATCATGCAAAAGTCCAGCGATGATGGTCTCCTCATCCATTCCGAGATCTGCCAGTATCTCTGCGACTGCCATCGGATGGATCAAATACGGTTCTCCTGATTTTCGCAGCTGTCCGCGATGCATCTTTTCAGCCACATCGTAAGCTCGAGCGATGGCTTCCATATCATAGTTAGGATTGAAATTTTTGATCACCTCTAAAAATTCACGTCTTTTTTTCATAATATGCAAATGCCCTTTACTTTTTATTATTTCCCTTTACATATCGCTTGGATCTCTTCTGGTTTTTGTCAGATTTCCCATTCTTTTTTGAAGCCGTCTGCTTCTGTGCATGGGCTTCGCCTGCAGTTTCTGCTGCAGGTGTTTTTTCTAAAGTCTCTTCTGCGGCAGTCACA
>CAVEWO010000062.1:0-7181 GCA_963619345.1 Bacteroidaceae bacterium | reverse complement strand
GGTCATCACAGGTTCAGGAAAAGCTTTCATCGCAGGCGCTGACATTTCTGAAATGTATGAAAAAGACGAGATGTCCATCATGCCCTGGGCTGCACTCGCGTGCGATCTTTGCATGAGAATAGAGAATATGGACAAGCCGGTGATCGCCGCGATAAACGGCTACGCACTGGGCGGAGGACTCGAGCTCGCCATGGCGTGCGACATACGCCTCGCAAGTGAGAATGCGAAAATGGGACTTCCCGAGACCGGACTCGGCGTCATATGCGGATCCGGAGGTACTCAGAGACTGCCCCGCCTCATCGGTGCAGGAGCTGCGAAGGAGATGATCTACACAGCGAAGATAATCGATGCGCAGACCGCTAAGGAACTCAGACTCGTGAACCGCGTCACCTCCCGTGACAGCCTGACAGACGAAGCACTGGCACTTTGCCGCGACATAGAAAAGAACGGGCAGCTGGCTGTCCGCGCCGCAAAGCGCTCGATCAATGCGTCGGATCACATGAGCATACAAAACGGCTGCCTCTTTGAAAGGAAAAATTTCAGCGCACTTTTTGCAACGGAAGACCAGAAAACCGGCATGGGCGCTTTCCTCGAAAAGAAAAAGGAAATACATTTTAAAAACAGATAGATATAAATCTGTCCAGAACATAGTTGAAAACTTGAAAGGTAAGATATGACTGTAAAATTTATCAATGCAAAAGAAGCTGCATCTATGATACCTGACGGCTCGACCGTGGCGATCGATGCATTCATCAGTTTCTGTCTCGCAGATGACATACTGGGAGAGATAGAATCGCGATTCGTAAGCGAAGGGCATCCGTCAGCGCTTTCAGTCGTGAACGTTGCCGGTATCGGAGGCGACGGCAAGGATCGCGGTATCAATCATTTCGCACACAAGGGACTGATGCGCAGATTCCTCTGCAGCAATCTGAGTCTCGCAAATAAAATATATCCTCTGATAACAGATGATGCATTCCCGTGCTTCATGATACCTCAAGGCGTTCTTTCCCATATGATGCGTGCGATCGCATCCGGAAAACCGGGTATCATCACCGAAGTCGGCATGAAAACATTCGTTGACCCGCGTATAGACGGCGGCTGCATCAACGATGCGGCAAAGGCATGCGACGAGCGTCCCGTGCAGCTGATACAGCTCAACGGTTCCGACTGCCTGTTCTACCCTGCCTTTTCCATAGACATCGCGATCATCAAGGGATCAAAAGCCGATAAAAAGGGGAATATCTCGCTAGAGAAAGAAGCTATGCATCTCGAGCAGCTGGAAATGGCCACCGCAGCCAGGAACTCCGGCGGGATCGTGATGGTGCAGGTCGATGAGATCGTAGAGCACGGAACGATCCACCCTCAGCAGGTGACAGTGCCTTCCACCCTAGTTGACTACGTGATACTCGGTTCGCCCGGAAACACAGGCCAGCACTTCATCGAGGGGCTGCCTGATCCGATCGATTCGTGGTGCGGCGATGAGAAAATACAGCTCGAGGAGATCAGAAGCATACCGCTCAGCCCCGAAAAAATAATATGCAGGCGCGGAGTATTCGAAATAAAGGAATTTGCTTTCATCAATCTGGGTATCGGCGTTCCCATGAACGTCTCAAGCATACTGAATGAAGAAGGCCTGATCGAAAAGGTTTCAGCCAGCATCGAATCCGGCGTGATGGGCGGAGTCCCTGCCCCGGGCATCGCGACAGGTGCAGCATACAACCCTGACGCGATCCTCAAGCAGCCTGACATGTTCGACTTTTACGACGGCGGCGGTATAGACTGTGCATGCCTGGGCTCTGCGGAGATCGACATGCATGGTAACGTCAATGTTTCGAGATTTGCAGGAAAGGTGCCGGGTCCCGGCGGATTCATCAATATAACGCAGGGTGCCAAGAACATATGCTTCATGGGCACGTTCACAGCCGGAAAAAGCGATATCCGTATAGAGGACGGAAAAATAAATATCGTCAAAGACGGGCCGCACATCAAGTTCAGGAAGCACGTAGATCACATCACCTTCTCCGGCGAAAACTCGCTGGACAAGGGTAAACAGCACGTGATATACATCACAGAGCGTGCCGTGTTCGAGCTGCTGCCTGAGGGTCTGACCCTGATAGAGATAGCTCCCGGAGCTGACCTTGAAAAAGACATCCTCGACAAAATGGATTTTACCCCGGTAATTTCAAAAAACCTTAAGTTAATGGATGAAAGACTGTTCCGGCCGGAGAAGATGGGGATATCACTTAAAAAATAAACCACCTCGCAAAACAGCGCTGCATGACATCGACGTCATGCAGCGCTGTTTTTTAAAGTGTATCGTATGTTTTTAATACATCCATTCCCTGCTGTGATGCAGACAGATGCCCAACTCACAGCCTATGCGCCTACGCTGTAGGATTTGCCGGCTTCGGAAGTCTTTCAGCTATCACATTCATAAGGCTGTCAGTGCACTTGATCGGATCTGCGAACTTTCCGTCAGCCACTGCAACGAGTTTTGCTTCAGCTGTAGGAACCAGCACTCCGCCAAGCACCTCATCTATCTCAGCATACTTGTATGCCGGTACCTTATCGTTCATTTCCATGGAAATATCTTCAGTGTCTTCCCAGTCATGCTCTATCTCGAATATATGGGAGATCTCTGCTGCCACTTCCCAGTTGCTGAACTCAATATTCTCATTGATCGCTGCCTGAACGAGCTGCAGTCTTCTCTCTGTATTCGTATAAGTACCGTCAGTCGATGCAAAGCCTGTTCCAGGGATCACTACATCTGCCTTCGCTGCAAGCGGAGTCATGTGTGTATCACATACCGCGAGGAACTCGAGAGCGTCAGTATCGATATCAGCCTCTTCGCCGAATACAATGAGTGCCTTTACTCCTTCAAGTGCCTCTGCACCTGCAGTGATTCCGAGGTCTACGAGTCCCTGAGAATTGTTCTTCGCTTTTACCTGAAGTATACCGTCTCTAGGACTTCCAATGTGACCGCTTGCCAATGCGATATCTGCGAGCAATGCTGCCGCATCCTCTGTAATCAGATTCTGGCTGAATACGATCATCGCCTTTTTAGCGTTCAGATACATATCAGCTGCAGCCTGCGCCTCTTCGCTCACCTTTACATCTTTAAGGCTTTCCGCAAATTCTTCAAATCCTGCCTTTGCAGTGCCTCTGCCGCTGTCTGCAACTGCCTTTGCGATCTCTCTGATGAATCCGAGATCATTTGAAGTGTAGATCTCCTTAGCAAGATAGCTCATATCCTGAGGATAGTCTTCAGGATTTATCAGGATCACCTTTGCACCTCTCTCCGCAGCCTGCTTGAGCTTGAGCTGTATAACAGGATTATCTGATGTGTTGAATCCTGCCGCTATGATCACTTCCGTCGACAGGAGTTCATCTATCGTATTAGGTGATGCGTCGTGTCCGATGACCTTAGCGATACCGCTCTTTCTGCTGTTCATACAGAACACCTTTGCACCCATGTCTTCAGCCATAGTCTTTATAGCATAAGCTTCTTCATTAGTATATCTGTCTGAGATCGCAACGCCGATCGCATTCTTTGCGTACTTCGCGCCTGCAGACTGGCATCTCTTTGCGATAAGTACGAGAGCTTCATGATAATCTGCCTCTCTGAAGCCGTCTGCATCCTTTATAAGAGGTTCTTCCAGCTTATCTTCGAGCATCGAGCAGTCAAATCCCCATTTGCCCTTGCCGCATGCAAGACCTGCATTGACTGTGCCTTCTCTGTCAGGGTTTGCCTTTATCAGCATGTCAGCATATGATTCCAGCTTGAGGCTGCATCCTACCGAGCAGTATGAGCACGTCGTATCCGTCTCCACCGCTGCAACAGGAGTTTCCTTTATCATTGTCGTTTTTTCCTGCAGAGCACCTGTCGGGCATACGCTTACGCACTGTCCGCATGAGATACATCCTGATTCGATGAGCGGTTTCTCAAGGTTCGGTTTCACGACAGTGTCGAAACCTCTGTTCACGAGACCTAAAGCTCCTACGCCCATCACTTCGTCACAGACTCTCACGCAAAGACCGCAGAGTATGCACTTGTTAGGGTCTCTCACGATAAACGGGTGAGCATCCTCGTATTCCACGATGTTCTTGTCACCTGCAAGTCTCTCAGGATGAACATCATACTGATGTGCAAAATCTATCAGCTTGCATTCGAAGTAGTCGTGGCATCCGCACTCAAGGCATCTCATCGCCTCTGCCTCTGCCTGCTCTGCAGTGTATCCGTCAGGGATGACTTCGCTGAAGTTGCCCTTTCTCTCCTCTGCGCTGAGCTGAGGCATTTCAGGTCTGCACAGTCTTTCTCTGTCTTCGAAAGTCATTTCCGTTATATCGTCTCTCTCGACAAAGAACGGTTTCTCGTATCTGATCACTTCGCCTTCGAGGTATGCATCTATGCTGTCCGCAACCTTTCTTGCGTCTGCGATAGCTTCAACTGCGATCGAGATCTTGTCGTTACCGCAGTCTCCTCCTGCAAATACGCCGGGTATGCTTGTCATGAATGTTTCTTTATCGTATGCGATCGCATTCTTTCTCGTCTTGTCGCATTCGAATATCGATGCGTCTACGGCCTGACCTATAGCCAGTATCATAGTGTCGATCGCTATCGTTTCTGTCTTGCCTTCTACAGGGATCGGTCTTCTTCTGCCGGACTCATCAGGCTCACCGAGCTCCATTACCTGCAGCACGACTTCTTTTACATGTCCGCTTTCGTCCTTGACTACTTCGAGAGGGTTTGTAAGGTTCTTGAAGATAACGCCTTCTTCCTCTGCCTCTTCGATCTCGACCATGTCAGCCGGCATTTCATCCTTCGTTCTTCTGTAAATGTTGTAGACTTCCTTTGCTCCGAGTCTCACGGCAGTTCTGCACGCATCCATGGCAGTGTTTCCGCCGCCGACGATCGCTACTTTCTCTCCAAGCTCGATTTCTTCATTTCTTACCACTTTTCTGAGGAAGTCGATACCGCCGATGACTCCTGCAGCATCCTCGCCCCTGCATCCGACTCCTGTCGAGATCCATGCACCTATGCCGAGCAGCACTGCGTCAAAGTCTTCTTTAACAGTTTCGAACGGGATATCCTTTCCGATCTTCGTATCTGTCACTATTTCCACACCCATCCTCTGAATAGTGGAAATTTCCTCGTCCAGCACAGCCTTTGGCAGCCTGTACTCAGGGATACCGTATCTCAGCATACCGCCTGCCTTAGGCATCGCTTCGAAAATCGTGACCTCATGACCCATCTGTCTGAGGAAGTATGCTGCTGACAGACCCATCGGGCCTCCGCCTATGATCGCTACTCTCTTTCCTGTATCCGGGTCGCACTCAGGGAGGAACACATCTTCGTCTGCAAGATCCTGGTCAGCGACGAAACGCTTGAGCCACTGTATCGAGATAGGCTCGTCTATGAGACCTCTTCTGCACTCCTTTTCACAAGGATGCGGACACACTCTTCCCAGTGATGCCGGGAGAGGCAGTTTATCCTTCACCAGCTCGAGAGCCGCTTCATACTCACCGTTGGCGATAAGGCCTACATATCCCTGACAGTCTGTCTGTGCAGGACATGCCAGAACGCAAGGCGGTCTGCAGTCTCCCTGGTGGTTCGAAAGCAGCAGCTCGAGGTTCGTCTTTCTCGATTCGATCACCCTCTCTGTATCCGTACGGATCACCATTCCCGGAGCGATCTCAGTCGCACATGCCTTCCACAGCTTAGGGTTGCCCTCCATCTCGCACATGCAGAGACCGCACGAGCCGTATATCCTGGTTCTTTCATCGAAGCAGAGAGTTGGAATGAAAATGTCATTTTCTCTGGCAACTTCAAGAATAGTCTGTCCAGGGAATCCTGTAACTTCTTTGCCGTTTATATTAAGTCTGAACTTGTTCATTTTTCTTTTCCTCCTCCCTTATTTCTTCTCTATGGCTCCGAATTTGCATGTTTCAAGACACTTGCCGCACTTGATGCACTTGTCCTGATCTATGACATGCTTTTCCTTTACGCTGCCGGAAATAGCTCCGACAGGACATTTCTTCGAACATAATGTGCAGCCTTTGCATGCATCTGTGATCGTGTATGTAAGGAGTGCTTTGCATGATGCTGCAGTACATTTTTTGTTGTAGATGTGATCTTCGTATTCGTTTCTGAAATACTTTATCGTAGTCAGTACAGGATTAGGCGCAGTCTGACCGAGGCCGCACATAGAGCCGTCCTTTATCTTCACTGCAAGCTCTTCCAGAAGCTCGATATCTCCGTCTTTTCCCCTGCCTTCAGTGATCCTTTCGAGGATCTCCAGCATCCTCTTTGTTCCTATCCTGCAGTAGTTGCACTTTCCGCATGATTCGTCTCTTGTAAAGTTGAGGAAGTATCTTGCCATGTCCACCATGCATGTATCCTCATCCATTACGATCATACCGCCGGATCCTACGATAGCGCCTGTCTTGTTTATATCTTCATAAGTTACAGGGGTTTCGATCAGGTGTGCAGGGATACATCCGCCTGATGGTCCTCCCATCTGAACTGCCTTGAACTGTCTGTCCTTCTTGATTCCTCCGCCTATGCCGAAGATTACTTCATTGAGCGTGAGGCCCATAGGTACTTCTACGAGTCCGCCCTTTTTGATCTTTCCTGCGAGAGCGAATACCTTCGTACCTTTGCTCTTTTCGGTTCCCATCGCACCGAATGCAGCACCGCCGTTGAAGATGATCCACGGAACGTTTGCCAGAGTCTCAACGTTGTTTATATCTGTAGGCTTCTGCCAGAATCCCTTTGCTGCCGGGAACGGCGGCTTGAGTCTAGGCATGCCTCTTTCGCCTTCCAGTGAAGCTATCAGTGCAGTTTCCTCACCGCACACGAAAGCACCCGCACCGGCTTTGATGTAGATATCGAAATCAAAGCCCGATCCGAATATGTTCTTTCCGAGGAATCCCTTTTCTCTTGCCTGGGCCATGGCGATCTCAAGTCTCTTGATAGCGAGCGGATACTCCGCACGGCAATAGATCACTCCGTGGTTCGCTCCCATCGCATAACCGCCTATAATCATTCCTTCAAGCAGTGAATGAGGGTCGCCTTCGAGGACTGATCTGTCCATGAATGCGCCCGGGTCTCCCTCGTCGGCATTACCTACGAGATATTTTTCATTTCCAGGGCTCTGCTTTGCAGCATTCCACTTGAACCA
>CAVEWO010000061.1:0-7204 GCA_963619345.1 Bacteroidaceae bacterium | reverse complement strand
CTGCGAAAAACAGCACAGGACTGCCGCCAGTCAGAGCCGCCCGCCGGAAACCCCTGCGCATCCTGCTTCTCAGACACGATATGATATTCCGTCTGATAAAGATCATCGCAGCATCGCACGGCGGCAGCGCCACATGGAAAAGATCCGGCAGCATTTTTTCACTGTCACTGACGATACCGGACCAGGAGTAATGACAGGTGATAACAAGCAGCAGCTATATTAACCAGAACAAAGAAAAGGAGACAAACAATGTATTCTTCAGCTACACTTTTAGCAGTGCTGATTTTCCTCATAATCGTCAACATCATCGCTATCATATCGCTTTGCAAAGTGAACAGGAAGCGAAAGAAACAGAACGAAAAGCTGATCGCCGGATGGCAGAAGCAGAACGACTACATGGATCACAATGTGGATTTCTGCCATAGAGCCGGCGAGATCACACAGCAGGTGCGACGCGCTATCGAGAGCTACGATCCGCAGCAGATGGAACAGGACTGCCTCGACGAGTGCACCCGGCTCCTCAGCTGCATACACGGCGGCAGCAGTGCCCAGGAAGCGCTCATCCTCGACAAGAAAAGCCGATGCGAAACCCTCGGGATCCGCTTCATCGACGAGATCCGCGCCCTTCCTGCAGACGGCACGATACAGGAGATCGATATCATCTCACTGCTCGGCAACCTGCTCGACAATGCGATCGAAGCCTGCCAGGCGAGCGGCAGCAGCGACCCGTATATACGCGCCGAAAGCGTGATAAAGAAAAAAGTATGGCGGCTTACCGTCAGCAACAGCAAGAATCCTGAAATCTCCCCGAAAAAGACCGGAATGGCAACAACAAAAAAAGACGCCCGTGACCATGGTCTAGGCGTAGGCATCATCAGATCTGCCGTATCAAAATACAACGGCACACTCAAAATGAACGACCGCGGCGACTGCTTTGAGACTGAAGCGCTGCTTTTCACAAGGAAAGCGCGCCGCAGGGGAAAAGACAAAACCTCTCAATAGTGTTCAAATATCTGAGAAATGCAAAATGGCGCGCTTCCTGGTTTAGGATCGGGTCTTTATGCGAGTCTGCGAGATCCCTGTCCGGAAAGAATGATTAATGTCTATAAAAGGGGTATCCTTAACGGGATTGATATTTCATGACCCCGGACAGCTCCGCATCTGAAACTGCAGATCAAAAACTGCAGATCAAACATAGTGTTCAAATGCATCCTTCACCTTGACGTAATACGTCTTGCTTATAGGGATGCTTTTTCCGTTTTCGCATAAAAACTTTTTTCCACTGAGCTCGCATACCTTCGTAAGATTTATTATGTAGCTGTTGTGGCAGCGGCAGAAACCTCTGCCCAGCCCGTCAGCCAGCTCCTCGAACTTGCCGTAGAATGAGATCTTCCTGTCGGCAGTATGTACGTGGATCTTCCTCTTCTCGTTTTCGAAGTATATGATATCACTCAGCTCGATCCTGTAGATCCCCTGCTTGTTTTTGACTACGAGGCATTTTCCGTGGAGTCGGTCCAGCTTTTGACCGGCCTTTTCGAGCGCCTGCGCCAGCAGGCGGTTTTCGACCGGCTTTTTAAGGAAATAAACATGATCTACACTGTAGACATCCAGATAATATTCGTCGGACTCGGATACGAATATTATTTGAGAATCTTTCTGGTATCCCAGCACGCATTCGGCTATCCCGATACCGTCATCCTCCTGATCCATATCAATGATGAGGACATGGGCAGCCGCGCTGCTGCCGCTAACATAAAACTCCAGTTTATCCTTTCCAGAAAACAACATTATTTCATTATATCTGTCCGATCCCAGTTCCTGTATGCTAAGTTTCATTTCATCCAGGAATCCCGGATCATCTGAACAAATCAAAATATTTTCCACTTCTTTCACCTCTGGTTTGCCTATTCTAAACGAAAAAAGCGGGCTTGTGTTGCATTTTGTAACAATCAGCATTTTAAATGTAAAAAAAAGCTCATAATAAATCCCCGGCAGCCGCATATACTCTCATGCGGCTGCCGGGGATATTTACAGATCTCGTCTGTCCTTTAATATCTGCGCGGTACTCAGCTGTACTCTGTGATATCGTACTATATGCTGAAAGCGTTCATAGCTTTTATCTCTGCCTGCAGCGAAGCTTTCAGCAGTTCACGCTGCGATGCAAGCGCCTTGCTGTATATCGAGATCTCGTCCGCAAATGCATCAGCGCTTTTTTCTGCGGCGCCCGCACCTGCGCCATCAGCGCCTGCAGACTCAGCAGCTGCAGCCTTTGCAAGAAGAGAAACCGTAGCTTCACTCGTGTCAGCGAACGTGAAGCCTTTGCCTGTTCCCCAGAAAAGCCTGCCCGGATTCGTTTCCTCGAACAGCGTCATATCTGCTGCTCTGCATGCTTCCGGCGAGAACGAGTAATACGAGAATTCAGCTCCGCCGTTCAGCTGGCATGCCAGATCGAGCGCACCCGGATCCTTTTCGTCTCCCGACAGTTTCCCGTTTTCGAGAGCTCCTATGATCTGTTCGAGCAGAGCTGTGTTTCGCTGGTACGCTTCATGTTTGACTGTTATCTCGAAAGTCAGTATTATCCCGACGAAGTGGTCCTGTATGTATTTGAATGCTTTGAGCGTCTTCCTGCTGAGTTCGCGGCCTTCGGCTCTGATCGCATCCAGCTCGGCCCGGAGCGTACTGTCCGCAGCTTCATCTGCTGCGTTCCCGGCACCGGCAAGCGCGGCTTCATACCTGCCGTTTATATCTGCGATCTGCGCATTCAGATCTTCGGCCTCGGCGCGCATCTTCGCAAGTGCTGCGTCCCACTCTGTCTTGTCGATGCCTGCAGACTCTGCGATGCCCGCATCAAAGGCTTCGGCTATGTCGTCGCATGTCGCTGTCAGATCCATCTCCAGTGCAGGCTTGTGATCAACGTACATTATCATCGCCCCGTACGCATTGAGATTAGTCATCATCACATCTGCATTGTACGTGCTCCTGTCATCCGACTTCGTATGGTAATGCTGTCTGTTCCAGTTCGCATGCTCCGGAGTATCCTCGGCAAACCCGGGAACATTGATGAAATGCGGTACGCCGCTCGCTCTGTACGACACCCCGTCTTCGAGGCAGAAGCTGTCCACAGATACGCTGTTGTAGCCCTTAGGATACACGCCGTTCACCGGAGGCTCCAGAAGCCCCGAGTTTTCTATAAAATCTTTTACTATATGTGCGAATTCCGGCTCACACTGTACAGCAAACTGATCCTCGCCGTCGTAAAGCGCAGGCAGCTCGAAGTTGAACATCGCGATAGTCCTGCCTGCCCATTCCGGTCTCGCATGGTTTATCATCTCCCATGCGCCTGTAGTCCAGTCGAACTGGGTCCCGATCTTGCCCCATTCCTCTGCTGCATGTGCAGTGAACACTATATCATTCTCAGGAGTGTATCCCGACCTGATCATGCCCTGCGCTATCGCAAGCACCAGGCCAATCGCGCAGCTGTCATCCTGAAATCCGTTGAAATATACGTCGTAATGACCTCCTACAAGGATCTGCTGTTCCGACGATCTGCCTTTTATCTTTCCGATAACATTGTATGACGTACCCTCGCCCGGCTGCATAACATTGTCTACTTTCAGCGTCGCTTCCGCATGTCCCGCCGCAATGGCTGCCGCGATCTCCCGGTACTGATTCCTGCTGATGCTCACGCATGGCATCAGATCTCTCGAGCAGAGGTCCTGCATGTTGATCATATCATCAGAAAACGCAGCAAAACCGCTCTCCAGACTGTATGTAACGATCGCCGCCGCTCCGTGCAGCTTCGCCTCGTTCATGTATTTATCTATCCATGCCTCGTTCCACTGGTCAACACCTGCAACGACGATCTTTCCTTTCACATCTCTGCCTTCATAGTCTGCGGCATGTCCTGTGCCGACGTCCACGATCTCTGCCGTGATGCCTGCCGCACCGGTACCGTTCGTGGCATATGAAGCCGGCATGATATCGATATCGGTTCCTGCTATCGTGAGTGACGCATCATTGAACTGCCACTTGTCCACGTTTATTGCGACTTTTTCAACATCTTCGAGACCGATCTCGCGCATCTTGTCCGCCAGATAATCCGCCGCTCTGTGTTCCGCATCCGAGCCCGCTGTTCTCCAGCCCAGCGTATTCGACAGATATTTCTCGTCAAATGCCAGCGTCTCTGCGATGTCATATGCAGTCTTGTGATCGACCACATCTATGTATTTCCTCACCTGTTCCTGCAAAGTAATCTTCTGCGTGCCGGCTGCACCGGCATGTCCGCATCCTGTTTTACAAGTACTGCTCATTTTTTCACGCTCCATTTCCTGTTATTTTAACAAAATAAATCTACACCTGCACCGGACTATATTCAATAGTCCATGGTGGACTATTCCCGTGCTTTACCGGGCTGCTCGCCCTTGTCTATGAACATGATAAGATCTGCTCTCGCTGAAATATCCAGCTTCTCAAAAATATTGTGCATATGGTTCTTTACCGTGTATTTGGAAATGCACAGCTTTTCGGCTATCTCCGGGTTTGTCATCCTGTAATACGCCAGCTCCATCACCTCGCGTTCGCGCTCGGTCAGGAAATGCGTCTCAGCAATATAGTCGAGGCGTTTCCTGAGAGCGTCTGTCTCATTGCTGCTGCCGCTTCCGGAGGCACTGCTGCTTGCGGAGACACTGATGTTTCCGGAGGCACTGCTGCTTCCGGGAATGCGGCTGCCGTCCGGGATACCGACGCCATCAGCATCGCCGCTGGAACTGTCCGCCCCGGCTCCACTGTCACCGTCACCATTTCTGTCCGCCCTGAACAGTGCAGTAAAATCCTCGCTGAGTATCAGCAGTATCGTCAGTGTATTGGTCACCAGCAGGAATACCGGTGTCGGATCCATCACGATCTGCATCACATAACTGAGCTGACCGTTCAGTATGGAGATCACCAGGATCCCGTTCCACACTCCGTTTACGACGAGCATGATCGTGATGCATATGATATATCGCCTGCATTTTTTCTGTATTATCTCGGAAAGCGCATATTTCATATTGCGCAGATTCAGATATGTGAGCAGCACCATCAGCACCGTCTCGATGATCACAGCTGCTGTGCGCTCCGGGCCCTCGGCTGCCTGATAATAATCGCTCATCAGAACACCGTACCCTGCAACTGCCATGATCCCGCATATGATGATATCTGCGCGGGTGGACTTTTCGAGCCGCCTCAGAGAATCGTCGGCTTTCATCGTTTTGATACGCATATATGCCGTCCAGAAATACACCTGACCGATAAAGAGCCAGATGTCCAGCACTCTGCACAGTGTGTTCGTACCGTATTCTCCGTTTATCAGCATGTCGTAGTCAAAATAGAAATACAGTGCATCGATCAGTGCCGTACATATCATAAAATTGCGGATCGCAGCGAGAAGCTGCTTGTTGCCTGACGACCAGTACTTTATCAGCAGCACCGCTATCAGTATCGCCAGCCCTCCTGCAAAGCCGGCAAAAATATATACAAAAAAGAAAATTTTGCTGAACATATCACTAGCCCTCTCTTATCCAGACATCAAAACTGCCGTTCCTGATCCTCGTGTACTGTTTTAAAAACATTTTCACTGTATTTTAAATTATATGACAAATATTCCTGAAAAGCCAGAAAAAAAGTGAAGCGCAACAGGTCTTTGATTCCCTGTCGCGCTCCACTTTTTATGAACATTAAAATGTATAAACGATTTTTTCCGGTCTGGCGAACGCCCTGCGCTCTTTGGTCATCCGGCGCGGCAGCCGCGCCTCGGATCTGCTGAAAGCTTATTTCAGTATCGCTGCAAGACCTTTCATCGCTTCGATCTCAGCACCGATACCTGCTTTGAGCAGAGCATTCTGTGCGTCTGCTGCAGCCTTGTAAACTGCGATTTCTTCATCGAAGTTCATATCTCCTGCATCCTCAGCTGCAGCTTTTTCCAGCAGTGAGATCGTGGCGCTGCTCGTGTCAGCCAGCGTGAAGCCTTTGCCTGTTCCCCAGAAAAGGTTACCCGGGTTCTCTGATTCGAGCAGTGTGCTCTGAGATGCCCTGCTTGTTTCCGGACTGAAACTGTAATATGCATATTCAGAACCGCCGTTGAGCTGCCATGCTATGTCAAGCGCACCGGATTCCTCGTCCTTTGCAGAAAGCTCGCCTTTTTCCAGAGCTGCGATAATGCCGTTGAGCATATCTATATTGTTCTGATAAGGGACATGCTTTATCGTCATGTCAGCTGTGAGTATTATCCCGATCAAATTATCCTGCACGTATTTGAAAGCTTCGAGTGTCGTTTTGTTGAGCTCTCTGCCCTCTGCTCTGATCTTGTCGAGTTTTTTCTGCGAAGCTCCATCTGCTGCAGCTTTCTCGTATCTGCTGTTTATATCATCGATCTGCTTGTTGAGACCTTTGACTGCTGCGCGCATTTCCTCTGATGCCGCCTTGTAGCCTTCGATATCAGCACCTGCAGCCTTTGCAATATCCTCATCGAGCGCTTCGTCGATATCATCGCATGTTGCGGTCAGATCGAGCTCGAGCGCCGGCGTCTTATCCACGTATATCGCCAGTGCACCGAACATGTTCAGGTTTGTCGTCATGACATCGGCATCGTATGTGTCCTTGTCGTCAGCTACTGTGTGATAGCGCTGTCTGTTCCAGTTGGCGTTTTCCGGTGTATCTTCTGCAAAACCCGGCACGTTGACGAAGTGCGGAACTCCGCTGGCTCTGTATGAAACGCCGTCTTCCAGACAGAAGCTGTCTATCGAAGTGCTGTTGTATCCTTTAGGGTACACGCCGTTTGAAGTATCCACGAGCAGACCCGAGTCATCGACGAATTTCTTGACAAGGTTTGCAAAATCCGGCTCGCACTGGATCGCTGCCTGCTCTGCTCCGTCGTAAAGTGCAGGCAGCTCGAAGTTGAACATAGCGATCGTCTTTCCTGCCCACTCCGGTTTAGCATTGTTTATCATTTCCCACGCGCCTGTCGTCCAGTCGAACTGAGTGCCGATCGCACCCCATTCCTCTGAACCATGTGCAACGAAAACGATGTCATTCTCAGGTGTATATCCGGAGTCCTTCATAGCTTTTGCCATTGCCAGCACCAGCCCGATAGCGCAGCTGTCATCCTGGAACCCGTTGAAATACACATCATAGTGGCCCGAAACTATTATCTGCTGATCTGAAGATC
>CAVEWO010000060.1:0-7210 GCA_963619345.1 Bacteroidaceae bacterium | reverse complement strand
ATCAAAAAATGATTCGTGCTTTTCCTCATTAAGATATTTTTCCGTCAGCTCATCTATATCGATCCCGGCCCCAGTCAGAGGTGGATCCTTTTTCATACCGAATACGAACAGTACCGCGCCCGCTATGATCGCCGCAAGCCCTGCCCATTTCAGCACCTGAAGCACCGCAGAAATGCAGTTTCCGAACGTATCATAATCCTCCGGCCCCCATTCGCCGTAGTCTATCTCATACCATCTCAGCCAGAACTGCCCCAGGAACGCCATCGCTCCCGCAAGGAACATGAATACACCTATCCTCACAGAATCACCGACCGCAAGCCCCGCTCTGTTCACAGGACAGCCATCCGGATCGTTCACCGCAAAGCCGCCATACAGCTTTTTGAATATCACATATACCACAGGACCCGAACACAGCCCCATGAGGCCTATCGCCAGATAATCCGTACCGTTTATCAGCAGTGCCATCACGGATATCAGCACCGGAGCTCCGCAGTAAAATATCAGCCCTGCCTTGCCTCCCGGCATCACGTAAAGCCCGCGTTTTTTCCGTTCTTCCACAGGCACCTCGCGTCTGAGCTTTGCGACAGAGACCGGGAGTATGATATAAAGCGCCAGCATGAACACTACCTCCATGCTTACAAGCGTCGTGAAGGACGACTGCGCCAGTATATACGTGACAGCTGCAAGCGACAGAATCCCGACCCACGGAACGCCTTTGTTCCTGCTGACCTTCACGAGCACCGGCGGGCACAGATGATCATCTGCGAGCACGAAGAAACCCCTCGACCCCGATGCCAGATAAGTATTAAATATCGCGCACTGCGAGACTATCGCAACGACCAGGAACACATATCCCCACGCAGAACCGAGATTCTGCGTCAGCACTGTCGCATATCCCACAGCCACGCCGTCGAATCCGCCGTCAGTCGACCACTTCATCCAGCTGCCTGCAGGAAGTGTCGCCAGGCTTCCCAGCGTCGGCAGAACATAGGTCAGCGCTACCAGCGGCATAGCTATAAGAAGGCCTTTCGGGATTACCTGCGGATCTTTTACTTCTCCCGCCATATTCGATATACATTCATATCCGCAGTACATCCACACGCAGATGCAGATGCCGCCGCCAAGTCCGTCTATAATGCTGTATCCTTCAGGCATAAACGGTTCTACCGGATTCGTGTTCCAGTTTATGAATCCTACAGCTGCCACAAGCGCAAATGCCAGGATTATCATTATGGAAAGCGCAGTGCTCACCTTGCCGACTTCTTTCAGCCCCAGCAGATTCACGATCGTAAATATCAGGATCATCCCGATCTTCAGCACCTGCACAGCGACCGGTGACATCGGGATCATCTGACTGACGTACCCCGAGACCAGCGCAACATAGACGCCGTTCGTTATATAAGTGGAGACAGTGCCCCACCATCCTGCCTGGAATCCCCAGAATTCTCCAAAAGCTTCCTTGACCCACACATACACGCCGCCTTCCGACGGCATCAGTGAGCCGCATTCGGCTACCAGATTACTTATAGGATATGCCCATACTATCGGAAATACCGCAAGGAGCAGCAGTGTCATGCCCGGCCCAGCCTCCGGGATCATCTCCTCTATGCCAAATGCGCCTGCAGCGACGAGACAGTACAGCATGAACACGATCCCGGAAACCTTTATATCATGCTTTTTGAGACCGGCAACCCCCTGAATTCGCATTTCACTCATAATCACACCTCCTGTAAATATGACTTTCACCCTCATAAACACTATACAGGAATACAAGCGATCAAACTCCATACTGCAGGAGTTCTCAACCCCGTATCTTTTTAAATCATCCTGATTTTTTTATAACTCTTTTATTTTTGTTTCTAGTATGATTCCCAGCTCTTTTGCATATTCGAAAAATTTATCGACCTTATCCATCGGCAACATATCCGATGAAATTAATCCCGTCATATCGAAGTCGCCGTTTATGAACATCTTAGAGAAAATGTATCCGCCCTGACCTGTCAAATACATTTCTCCGGTCATGCCTGCCCTTTCAAATGACTCTACCAGCCCCGGCGCCATTACGTGATTTTCCACAAGAATATCTTTACCGTTCTTTTTACCATATGCTTCTACTACCATGCATCCGTCATCAATCAGAATGCCCTCGTCAATTATTTCTTTTATCTCATGTGCGAATTTAGGTGCTGGCGGCATGCATGTTACTACTACATCGAACGGTGCCACCTTGACTCCTTTTATTTCGATTTCATCATGACTGAGCAACCCGGCTCGGTAAAGCGGTTCAGCAAACTCCATACCAGTACCCGCATATTTAAAATACACATTTTTACATCCCTTGAAGTATTTTTCTGCATTTAATCCATACTGAACAGGTTCGTCATGACAGTGATTGAGGAAAGTCACTTCTCTATCCATATAATCATATCTTCTTACTATTGGATCTGCGAATGGTTCACCAAGGAAAATCTCACCATTTTCATATATGTACGGCGGCTGCTGCATATCCTGTATTGCTGATACAGGTGACCACCAGAATGGCTGGAATCGTTTGCTCTTTGCACCTTCAAGAATTATGTTGTAAATGGTATCACATGTATCCAGGTATTTCATTGCATCTCGCGTTGCGCAGCATATAACTCCTGGAGCCGATCCGGTGCCTATTATTGCCAGTTTTCCTATTTCCTTAAATTTCGGGCTATAAACTTCGAACTGATATTTCATTCCCTCGATCCAGCCTAACTCTTCATCATCTGCAAAAGCGCTTGATGAAGCAAAATCCTGATAATTCGCTTTTACAGCAAGCGCTGCATCCAGGACATTTTTACCAAACTGCAGCGGAAGTGCATTTACAATAAGATCAGCTCCCTGTGCGATATTTATGATCGCATTTACGTCATAAGCATCGCACTGAACACCCTTTGCTTTTGACAGAGATGCTGCAAGCTCATCCACCACATCTTTTCTGCAGTCCGCACATATTATTTCTCCTACTAACGGTTCTTCATCAAGTCTCTTTGCAACAGCTGTACCCTGTGCACCTGTACCTATGACAACTACTTTTTTCATGATATAACATCCTTTCATTTTTCATAGCGGCATCTTCTGCCGAACTTATGTGATCCTTTGTTATATCAGAATCTTAATAAAAAAAACAGTTATTCTCAATCGCTCGCACTGCTGTCTTTTTTTCTTAAAAGAGTAAGGATCTTTCCTTCGTTCCATGTGATAAAAAAGACAATGACTCTTTTTTGATCGCTTTTCAAAAAAGAGTCATTGTCTTTTTTGTATTGAATTTTCGCAAAATTGTCAATGAACTAATTTTTGTTACTGCATGTTTTTATCAATTGAATCGTAATGCTATCCTCACATTCCCGCAGCCTGTAATCTCTGATAACTTGTCTGCCAGCTCCTTTGCTTCTGTAGTTTTATCAAATTCATCAAAATATACAACAAAGTGACATTTTGAAAAAAACTCTGTCATCCCCTCCGTTTTTACTGCAGATGCAAAACTTTCAGCCAGACTTTTCCACTCATCTGCAGTTCGTTTTCCCAAAGTCACCTCAATGCACAGTGTATGCTGCATTTCCTTTGCAGCATACACTACTTTCTTTACAAATTCTGTATCAAATTCCACTTTACCTTCATTGATCTCTACTGTATCTCCATCAAACAGCGGTATACATATATCACAAACACCTGACTCACGCTGAGTTTCGATAAACATCTGCGTTTTCATTTTACTGCCTCTGAATCTGCTGATCTGTCTTTCAAACTTTTTTCTCCAGCTTTCACCGGCATTTGCCGCTTTCATTAAAGATACATTTGCCTCATCCATGTTTAAAAGTACAAGAGTACGCCCGAATTTTTCTATGAATTCTGATATGCTGTACTCCTGCTTATCACTGCCTTCCTGTTTGAATTTTTTATAAAGTTTTTTATGTTCGGACGGTGTCCTTCCATACCATTTTTTAAATCCTTTATATATATATTTCGGATCAGAAAAACCGCAGCTGAAAGATATCTCATTGATGCTTTTATCGCTTGTAAGCATCATTTTTTCAGATTTTTCAGACCTTACTGATGTAATATAATCCGTAAGGTTCATGCTGGTTGCCTTTTTCCAGAATTGAGAGACATAATTCTTGCCTATATACTCTTGCTGAGCAAGCTGGTCAATATCAAGCTTTTCACTGTAATGAATATCGATTTCTTTAATAAGCCTGTAATAACGCTGCATCTGATCTACAGGAAGCTCACGTCCGTTATGATAATGCACAAAATCATATTTGCTGACGAATATATCCATCAGCATCGCTGCTTTTTCATTGATCCTGCCTACATCCTGAATTTCTTCCGAAAACTCTAATATCATACCTGAGACCAGTTTTCTGACTTCTGTATTATACTTTAGCTGTACACTATTGGCATTAAAGCTCTCGCATTCAAAGAAAATATAATCCAAATACTCATATTTTTCTCTGTAACATCCAAAATCCAGGTACAGCGACACGACAAGCGCACCTTCTTCGCTGTTTATATAATGTATATCACCACGGTTTATAACCGTAAAATCTGTCTTCTCCATATGAAATCTGTCGTATGAAGAAAACAGATCGAGATTCCCCTCAAGAACAAACAGGAGTTCTATACATTCATCGTGATAATGAGGTTCATATTTTTTGACATTATACGCTCTGACTGCTGCCGATATTCCCGGCATGAATTTGATGATTTCTTTTTCGATCATGATCCAGCTCTAATTCCTCCTGATTGATATTGCTCTGCAATGCCGCTTTGATCATATTATATATTTAAAATCCAGACTTTACAAGTACATTACAAAAGCATTGATCGCACAGATTCGACGCACAGCTGCACATTTCATTTTTTCTTTTTCTTCTATCCTTCGCTCTTATCCTTATCAGAAAGCTTCGCTTCGAACCTGTCCTTCTGTGTGCTCACAGGTATCGCAGTCGGATATTCGCCGCTGAAACATGCATGACAGTATTCGTCGCATCCTACCAGCGAACGAAGTTCTTCTTCCGGCAGGAACCCCAGACTGTCAGCTTCGATGATCTCAGCTATCTCCTCGACAGAATGATGACAGGCTATCAGATTCTCCCTCGAATCTATATCAGTCCCGTAGTAGCACGGATTCATGAAAGGCGGCGCCGATATCCTCATGTGTACCTCTATCGCACCGGCATCCCTCAGCAGCTTTACTATCTGTCCGCTCGTCGTGCCCCGCACTATCGAATCATCTATTATCATGACTCTTTTGCCTGCGACTTCCTCGCGTATAGGGTTCAGCTTTATCTTCACCTTGTCGAGCCTGCTGTCCTGTCCCGGCGATATGAAAGTCCTGCCTATGTACTTGTTTTTTATAAAGCCCATGCCATACGGCACACCGGACTCCTGTGAATATCCCAGTGCCGCGTCTATTCCCGAATCAGGTACACCGACCACCACATCGACATCCGCCGGATGAGATCTGGCAAGGATCCTGCCCGCACGCTTTCTGGCTTCGTGCACCGACACCTGATCGATCACAGAATCAGGCCTTGCAAAGTATATATATTCAAACACGCATATGCGGCGCTCTTTCCTTCCGCAGTGAGTGCGATCCGACCTCACGCCGCTGTCGTCGAAGACCAGTATCTCCCCCGGCAGCACATCACGCTCAAACTTCGCCCCCACAGAAACCAGCGCACAGCTTTCCGATGCCACTACATATGTGCCGTCAGGCATGATACCGTAGCAAAGAGGCCTGAAACCGTACGGATCCCTCGCCGCTATCAGCTTTGCGGCAGACATGAGCACCAGAGAATACGCTCCGTCCAGCCTTTTCACAGCACTGTTCAGCGCCTTCTCTATCGACGGAGTTTTAAGCCTTTCCTGCGTGACGATATATGCGATTATCTCCGTATCGCTCGTCGTGTGAAAAATCGCACCGTTCAGTTCAAGCTCGCTTCTGAGCTCGAACGCATTGCTGAGGTTGCCGTTGTGCGCCAGCGCCATCTTCCCCTTCTGGTGATTCACCTCTATCGGCTGACAGTTCGACCGGCTGGCAGCACCCGTCGTACCATATCTGACATGTCCGACGACCATCTTCCCATGCGGAAAACTCTGCAGTGCATCCTTTGAGAACACTTCATTCACAAGCCCCAGATCTTTGCGCGAAATGAATACGCCATCGTCATTGACGACCATGCCGCAGCTCTCCTGGCCTCTGTGCTGAAGCGCATAAAGCCCGTAATATGCTATGCCTGCAACGTCCGACTGCTCCTTAGCATATACGCCGAAGACGCCGCATTCCTCATGTATGTTTTCACTCATATCAAAATCCTCCGTTGTTTTTCACGCTGTGTCGGTACCAGATCATCATCAGATCCCGCTCTCGATCCTGCGTCACAGGCGTTCTCTGCCGTCATCCGATACAGCGGCTCAGACACCTGCCGGATCTCCGGCCGCCGGCATCCTATTTATATATCGAGATTATCTTCTCTGCTATATCACGCCTCGTGACACACCTGTCCATAGCATGTTTTTCTATGTAGCGGTGTGCCTCTTTTTCCGTCATCTTGAGCTGCTCTATCAGCAGGAGCTTGGCACGGTTCACGATGCGGATCTCCTCCATCTTTTCTTCGATGGACGCCGTCTTTTTTTCCATGCGCCTCATACGCTCCCTCATTCCGCAGAGTATCATCAGCGACTGATTTATCACCGTGACAGGCACCGGCTTTGATACCGCCAGTACGCCGTGCGGAGAAACGCGCGCATTCACATCGTGATAGATATCGGATCTTACAAAAAACAGCACGCCGGTCCCTGTGCTCTCACATATGTCGAGAGCCAGTTCCGTTCCGAAATCGTCCGGCAGAGGAGTATTTATGACAACGATATCAAAGCTCCTCTCGAGCATGCATCTTCTCGCCGCGGCAACATCTCCCACAGTTATCACCGGGCCGTAACGGGTCTCAGGGAGAAGCTTCGTCAATGAATCATTGAATTTTGCAGACGACGATACGATAAGCACGCTGTAGCTGTGTTCCATAAGATCCATATGCTTTCCCCCTTTCCCTTAAAGAATACGATGATTTATGCAAAAGGCACGCTGTGCCTTGTCCCGCGCTTTGCGCTTTTTCGAATCCAGATCTCCTGCATCCTTCATTCACCTCGTGTAATGCTCTATCAGCATACCCGGAAG
>CAVEWO010000059.1:0-7236 GCA_963619345.1 Bacteroidaceae bacterium | reverse complement strand
GGATAAAGAGAAGGGCAAACATGCTTACAGTAAGGCAGCATCAGATAAATTTAAAGCACTTTTACGCGTATTATACAGGAGCGGTCGATGGAATAATCGGAACAGGCACAAATCAACGTATAGCACGAGGAGGCATGCATGACAGCGGAAATAATAGTTGCGATGATAGCATCCGGCGGCGGTCTTGCAGGTTCGCTGATCGGAGTAGTAGCATCCGCCCGGCTGACGAATTACAGAATCAGGCAGCTCGAGAAAAAAGTCAACAAGCATAATAATCTCATTGAGAGGATATACAAGCTTGAAAAGATGACTGAAATGAACGCTGAGCGGATCAAAGTTGTAAATCGCAGAATCGAGGAACTTGAAAAACTGAGTGAATAAAACGCGTGGGGGCGGAGTAATTCTGCCCCCTGTTTTTTGTGGAAAAGATTGTTAAAATGAGCATTGTGCCTTGCAGGAACAAATCGTTTTGAGCCGTATAAGATCAAGATGTATTTTAGCGGTAAGCAACAAGCAAGTAACAAATTAGAAGTGCGAATAAATTTTAAAACCCGCTGAAACGGGCTTTTTTCAACGGTTCTGGCATTATGTGATATTAAAGTGGATTTCATAAACATTAAGGAAATCTTAAAGTGTTTAAGTATTTTTTCTAAATGAATTTCATGGCATAATAATGAAGGAGGGTGATAGAAGATGTACAACATATTGATATGTGATGATGAAAAAGATATTGTTTCGGCGCTGAAAATATATCTTTCGGGAAATGACTATAATCTGTACGAGGCCAGCAACGGCAGAGAGGCCCTTAAGCTCATAGATGAGAATGACATACATCTTGTGCTTCTGGACATAATGATGCCTGAAATGGATGGGATACAGGTGCTTACAGAGATGAGGAAGAATTGCAATATTCCTGTCATTTTCCTTACAGCTAAAAGTGAAGACACAGACAAGATACTTGGTCTGAACATAGGCGCGGATGATTATGTCACCAAGCCGTTCAATCCTGTAGAGTTGTTGGCAAGAGTAAAGTCCCAGCTGAGACGGTATATGGAGCTGGGAGCGGCACCGGAGAAAAACGACATACTTAAGGCAGGCGATATAGAGCTGGATGATAATGCAAAGGCCGTATATTTCATGGGAAATCTCGTAAGACTGACCCCGAAGGAATACGGCATTCTTAAACTGCTTATGGAAGGCAGGGGTAAGGTTTTTTCTCCAAAGGAAATATACAGGAACGTATGGCATGAGGATGCATTCGGAACTGACGGCACCGTAGCTGTACATATAAGACATCTTCGTGAAAAACTTGAAATAGATCCGGAAAAACCGAGACATATAAAAGTAGTATGGGGGCAGGGGTATAAAATAGAATAAAGTCGGAAACGGGAGGCATAGATGAAAAAATTCAGTGAAAGCTTTGCAGTTAAATTAGTATTGTATCTGATCTTGCTGTTTTGTATAACAGTATCTGCAATGGGAGGAGTATGCGTTGCTGCAAATGTAGGGCATAACTGGTACTCCCTGAACAGTAAGGACGTGAAAAAAGAAATATATGAAAGCACTGCTGAGAATGCAGGTGCTTCTCTGAGCCGGATGTATTATGAACATCTGGATTATGACGGCAATATTGAGCCGTATTTCGATACTTTGACTCTTATAGAAGGGGAGGAATCGGCAGCACAGTTTGGTTATGGTATATATGTGACAGACAGCGACTCTGATACGGAATGGAGAATGCTCAAAGAAGTAAATGCAGATCTCAAAGAGGATGCAAATACATATGTATATAATCACCGCCGCAACAATGGATTGAAGATTGATATCTTTCTTGGGGATCTTGACAGTGGCGATATTCCGGGAAGCGTAAAGGGCACATATGATTTCTATAAAAATGTATATGACAGCAGGGGAACTGCGGCAGCAGTGGCGGCGACAGGGATCTTCTGTTCTATAGTGCTGATGGTGATCCTGGTATGCATTACAGGCAGTGACAGGGAAAAGAAGTCTCTGATAAAGAAGCTGCCTATGGATCTTCTGTTAGCGATAAGCATTATCGTATTTGCGGGAGCAATTCAATGGATGTATGTCATCAGACTGTCAGGATACAATTATCTGGAGCTGCTGTTCTCCGTGGGCATCATGGCGCTGATACTGGCTGTGATCGTTTCAGCGGTGATACTCATCTTTACAGTACAGGTAAAAGCCGGCACATGCATCAGGAGTACCATTATATATAAAGCCGCAATGATGATAATGAAGCTGCTGAAAGCAATGTGCAGATTTTTCATAAATGCTCTCAGAGATGTCAGCCTTGTATGGAAGACCGGAATAGCAGTGGCGGCAGGCCTGTTCATAAACCTGATCCTGATGATCATGGCGATAAACAGTTACGGAGCAGGCGGAGGAGTGATGTTCCTGTGGTTTCTGGGAGCGGTATTGACGGCTTCCCTGATAATATACATATCAGCGTGCCTGAAACGACTGCTGCTGGGCGGCAGCCATATAGCGGAAGGCGATCTCAATTACAGGATAGATACTAAGGGAATGTTTCTTGATCTGAAAAAGCATGCGGACAATCTCAATGACATACGCAGCGGGATATCGAAAGCTGTCGAGGAAAAGCTCAAGAGCGAAAGATTCAAGACTGAGCTGATAACGAATGTTTCGCATGACATAAAAACTCCGATCACTTCGATAATTAATTACGTGGACTTTTTGAAAAGGGAAGACATACAGAACGAAAAGGCAAAGGAGTATATAGAAGTCCTGGACAGACAGTCGCAGCGAATGAAAAAGCTTACGGAGGATCTGGTAGAGGCCTCCAAGGCAGCTACAGGCAATGTGAAGATCGATCTCGAACCGTGCGATGCACAGGTGATGATGATGCAGGTAACGGGCGAGTATCAGGAAAGGGCTGAGCGTGAGGATCTGGAGATAATTTCATCCATGCCGCCTGACAATATCAGGATAATGGCAGACGGGCAGAGCCTGTGGCGCGTGTTCAACAATCTGTTCAGCAACATATGCAAGTATTCTCAGCCGGGTACACGTGTATATCAGACCCTTGAGGAAAAAGACGGAAAAGCGGTGATCACTTACAAGAACATATCAAAATATGAGCTCAATATTTCGAGCGAAGAGCTGACGGAGCGCTTCGTAAGAGGAGACAGTTCGAGACATACTGAAGGAAGCGGCCTGGGTCTTTCCATAGCGAGAAACCTGATAGAACTGCAGGGAGGACGTTTCAATATATTCATCGATGGCGATCTCTTCAAGGTAGTGATCGAATTTGATATATTTAGATCATATATAAATGATAAAATGTAAAATATACTTGACATAAAGTATGCAATAGTATATATTTATCTCGAAGGGAGATGATATATATGAACGCAGAGTATATTATAGGATTGATAGCAGGGATCGCAGTCGGGCTGATAATTTTCGCCATTGCAGCGAGATGCTGCAGGAACAAAGGACAGTACCGCTCTAAATACGATGAACGACAGAAGATCGCGATGGGAAAAGCCTATCGAGAGGGGTTCTGGACTCTGCTGATAGCAGGTGTGATCGCGACACAGCTGACTCGTATAGATGCTCTTCAGGAATATACTGTGATGATACTTTCGATTGCGGGTTTTATAGGACTCGAAGCATATGTAGTGGGATGCATAATGAGGGACGCTTATATGGGACTGAATGACAAGCCGAAGAGATGGCTGATCGTTCTGGCTGTTATCGCGGCATTCAACTGGGGGATAGCGCTGTTCAACACGTTATCAGGAGCAGGTCTGGCTGCTGTATGGGGCAACATCATGGCAGGAGCGTTCGTGGTGATAGCACTGATAGCTTATGGCATAAGGCAGCAGATGATAAAGAACGAAGACTAAAAGGCAGAAAAGGGCGGTACATTATATGAAAAATCTGAAGCTCAAGGCCGCAAGGGCGGCGAAGGATCTTTCACAGCAGGCTCTTGCCGATATAGTCGGAGTTTCAAGGCAGACTGTGAACGCTATAGAAAAAGGGGATTACAATCCATCTATAAAGCTTTGCATCTCCATATGCAAGGCACTTGACAGGACTCTTGACGAATTGTTCTGGGAAGAATGATGTGTAAAGCTGCAGGTGCCCTTAAAATCGAAAATTATATATGCACCACCCGGTTTTGTGGTATAATGGATACACTGGTCAGAAAACGCTGCGGTGAGAGCCAGGTACACAGTAAAATTCAGCGGCGGAGCGATATTGAAGAAGCGAGATGATTAAGAGGTCGGATCTATGGGATTTTTAAAGTTTGTATTCGTGCTGCTTCTGGTTGTGCCTGTAGCGGTACTGATGCTCTACTTTGTAAGCAACCTTAGCGATAAGATGAAAATATCGATAAAAAATCAGAAGAATAACGACAGCTCTGCGGACAGAAAAGTGCCGGAAAGCGCATCTGAAGATAAAAAAAAGAAGTCGCGCAGCATTTTTACGCGTAAGAAAAAAACCGGCAGAGAAAAAAGCTCTGATAGTAAAAAACGGCCTGAAAAGGATGGCAGGAAAGATCACGCACCAGAGCGAAGAGAGCGTGAGCATGACGCGTATGGATCCTCAGGAACATCGGCAGGCAGAGATTATCTCAAGGATACGCCGTATTACCGCAAAAAGCAGGAAATGAAAGCTGCTCAAGGCGGCAGGGCAGAACGCAGCAGCTTTGCAGGAGCTTCGGCATCACCGGGAAGACATGCAGAAAGTTATTCTGATCGCGGACACAAGGAAGACAGCAGTCAGAAAGGCATGAGCAAGAGACAGAGAAGAAAAGCAAGAAAAAGCAGGAAGAAAGTCAGAGAATCACAGAAATGAGAAAAGGCTATTTTATATCTTTTGAAGGAGTGGACGGCTCCGGCAAATCGACGCAGATAAAGAAGCTGTATGAGTTCTTTACGGCAAGAGGATATGAAGTCGTTCTTACCAGAGAACCGGGCGGCACAGATATAGGAGAGAAGATAAGAAATATAATACTGGACAAGTCCAATGCAGATATGGCATATATGACGGAGGCGCTGCTGTATGCGGCATCGCGCGCACAGCATGTCAGCGAGGTCATAGCTCCGGCTGTTGAAGCGGGGAAGATCGTAATAAGCGACAGGTTCGTAGATTCGAGCATAGCATATCAGGGATGCGGCAGACAACTGGGAGACTGTGTGGAGATGATGAACAGGTGTGCAGTAAACGGATGCATGCCGGACATTACCTTCCTGATGAAAGTCAGACCGGATGTGAGCAGCAGTCGTATGAAAGACCGCGAGCTCGACAGGATCGAGATGGAAAATATAGAATTTTACAAAAGAGTTTCCGAAGGGTATGCGAAGCTTGAAAAAGAATTTCCGGAAAGAATAATAGGGATAGATGCCGGCGGCACGATAGAGGATATAGAAAGTGAGATCCTAGCGCATATGGAGAAACTGATGCATATCGGGCAGCAGGAAGCCAGGATGGACTAAAATGCATTTTCAGAACTATGACGAAAACAGAAATCTAATAGACAGGCTGGATAATATAATAGAAAATGATATCGTTTCGCACGCATATATTTTTGAAGGGCCGGGGTATGTAGACAAAAAATCGTTTGCAGACAGCTTTATAAAAGGTATACTTTGCCCTGTCAACGATGGTGAGAATTGCGGCAGATGCGGCATATGCAGCAAGATCGACCACAGCAATCATGAGGATGTTATCGATATCCAGGTTTCAGGAAGTTCGATAAAGGATGCAGATATAGTCAGGATGCAGGAGAGTCTTAAAAGCAAGCCGTTTGGAGACAGGCATATCGTCGTGATAGAAAACAGCGATACGATGACTCTGCGAGCGCAGAACAGACTGCTGAAGACTCTGGAAGAGCCTCCTGGCAGAACGGTGATAATACTGCTGTCTGAAAATATGGAGAACCTGATACCGACGATACAGTCCAGATGTGTTAAATACAGGATAAATCATCCGGGAAATGACGGCTGCGGCTTTATGCTCGAAAAAGCTGAGAAAATAGCCGGCATGGCACTTGACCGTGCGCCTTTTTACAAACTGAAGAAAGAAGTGGAAGACGTGCTCAAAGACAAAGAGGAGACTGCGGCGCTGCTCGACGGCCTTCAGATAACGTTCCGGAATATGATCGTGAACAGAAACAAAGGTATATCACTGTATAAGGATGAAGATATAATAAGAAACATACATGCTGCCGAAACTGCCCGCAGACGGATAAAAGAGGGTGTTTCTCCTGCATATGCGATAAAGGATTTACTGATAAAAATCGGAGGATAGATAATGGCGAAAGTAGTTGGAATAAAGTTTAAGGATGCGGGAAAGCTTTACTATTTCAGCCCCGGTGAATTTCATGTGGAGATAGGCGATAATGTCATCGTCGAGACCGCAAGGGGACTCGAATTCGGGAAAGTCACCATGGGAGAGACTGAGGTGAGTGACAGAGAGCTGGTCGCACCGCTGAAGAATATAATAAGGATAGCGACGGAAAAAGATAAAAAGAAGCATAAGGAAAACATTGCGAAAAAAGAAGATGCGCTCAGGATCTGCCAGGAAAAGGTCAATGCGCACAAACTCGAAATGAAGCTTATAGACGTGGAATACACGTTTGACAACAGTAAAGTGATATTTTACTTTACAGCAGACGGCAGGGTCGATTTTAGGGAACTGGTAAAGGATCTGGCATCCATTTTCAGGATGAGGATAGAGCTCAGACAGATCGGCGTCAGAGATGAGGCGAAAATGCTTGGCGGTGTGGGAAACTGTGGGCGCGGCTTGTGCTGCAGCACATGGCTTTCTGATTTTGAACCGGTCTCGATCAAGATGGCAAAGGTCCAGAATCTATCGCTTAATCCATCGAAGATATCGGGGATATGCGGCAGACTGATGTGCTGTCTCAAGTTTGAAAATGAAGTGTATACGCACCTCAAAAAAGGTATGCCATCGACCGGTGAGAAGATAAAGACTCCTGACGGGATCGCAGTCATTACCGACGTGAACATACTCGAGAGCACAGTCAAGGCAAGGCTGGTGGTCGAAGAATGTGCGAAGACCAGTGAAAAGGACCAGAAAAACGGCAAAGATGCCAAGAACGGCAAGAACAAAGACGCAAAGAGCGGCGGCAGGGGAAAATCTTCAAAGGACGGTAAAGACAAGGCTTCAAAAGAGAATAAAGACAAACAGAACGAAAATGATAAAGAAGAGAAACTGAGC
>CAVEWO010000058.1:0-7414 GCA_963619345.1 Bacteroidaceae bacterium | reverse complement strand
GGTACAGCATAGATAAAAATACGAGCTCTTTTTTTGAAGAGACCGACTTTGCGGATTACAGGATCGTATCGCAGCAGGGCTTTTCAAAAGAGGATGTGGACAAGATAAAAGACCTGGATGAAGCGGAAACGGCGTCGAGGTTCATTTCGGTACAGGCGGATGTAAAGGGAGAAAAGGGGAAATCCCTGGCGCTGACAGTGGTCGAGGATGAAGGGATATCGGATTTCAAGCTGATGAAGGGCGAAAAATACGACTCGGAAAGCAGTGACGGGATCTGGCTTTCTGACAAGTACGCAGCAGCCAACGGCGTAAAGCTCGGCGATGAGATGACGCTTTCGTACAGGAATCTGGATATAAGCGGAGAAGTAAAAGGGCTTATCAAGTCGTCGGAATATCTGATCTGCGTGCGCGATGAGACGCAGCTGATGCCGGATCTGGAAACGTACGGCTATGCATATATATCGCCGGCGATGTATGAGGATGCAGTCGGAACGGTGCTTTATCCGCAGATAAATGTGATATCTGACAGCGGCAGGAAAGCATTCGCCGAGGCTGTCGATGATGCGCTGGGCAAAACGACGCTTATACTGACGAAGGATGAGAACAATTCGTATTCAAGAGCTGCAGGAGAGTCTGATGAAGGCAAGACGATGGGATCGGTACTGCCGGTGCTGTTCCTGCTGATCGCGATACTGACCATGGTTACAACGATGCACAGGCTGGCAGCACAGGAAAAGACACAGATCGGAACGCTGAAGGCGCTCGGATTCAAAGACAGCCGCATACTCAGGCACTACACCTCGTATGCGTTCATGGTCGCAGTGACAGGTTCGGCTGCCGGTATTGCACTGGGGTATTTTGTGGCGTGGTTCATCATGAATCCTAATGGGTCGATGGGTACATATCTGGATATGCCAGAGTGGAAGCTCTGCATGCCGTGGTTCTGCAGCGTTATAATCGCAGCGCTGATAATTCTGATGACGCTGATCGGGTATCTTTCCGTGAAAAAGATGCTTAAGGGAACAGCTGCGGATGCGCTGAGACCGTACACACCGAAGAAGATGAAGAAGCTTCTGATAGAAAGAACTGCGCTCTGGGAAAAGTGCGGCTTTGGAACGAGATGGAACCTCAGGGATATCATGAGGCATAAGATGAGGACGCTGATGAGTATGACAGGCATCGTAGGCTGCATGCTGCTGATGGTCGGTGCGCTGGGAATGCGTGATACGATGGACGGATTCCTCGACACCTACTATACGGGTTCCTCCAACTATTCGTCATGCATCCATGTCGCAGAGGATGCGGCTGACGCGCAGAGGCAGGAACTCCTCGACAGATATGACGGGGATTACAGCTGTTCGGTGAGCGTTCAGATAGAGGACAAGGCTGTGGCGCTTGACATATACAGCGTGGAAAACGACAGAGTGCGCTTTCCGGCTATAGAGGACGGCTATGAAAAGATAGGCGACAGCGGAGCGTATGTATGCAAGAGACTCGCCGATGAATACGGTCTTGAAAAGGGCAGCCGTATCACAGTGAGCCCTTACGGATCTGACGACGAGTACGAGCTGCGAATAGCCGGTGTGATCAGGTCTGTTTCGGAAAACATCGTGATCTCACCGGACTACGCTGACGAGCTCGGCATAGGATATTCGATCGATTCGATATATACAGGCACGGACAAGAACGACGTGGAGAAGGACAGCAGCATTTCGAGTATACAGTCGAAACAGTCGATCATGGATTCGTTCGATACGTTCATGGAGATCATGAACATGATGCTCGTAGTGCTCATAGTCGCAGCTGCGGTGCTCGGCATAGTCGTGCTTTACAATCTCGGAGTCATGAGCTATACCGAAAGATACCGCGAGATGGCGACACTCAAGGTCGTAGGCTTCAAGGACAGGAAAATAGCCAGACTGCTGATAAGCCAGAACATGTGGGTGACGGTGATCGGGATAATCATCGGCATACCTGCGGGAAGAGCCGTGCTGCAGTATCTGCTTGACGCGCTGGCTTCAGAGTATGAAATGAGGCTGATGATAGGTGCGGGTACGTATATTTTCAGCACACTGTTGACGCTGGGAGTATCGCTGCTCGTAAGCCTGATGGTGGCGAGAAAGAACAGGAAGATAGACATGGTAGAGGCGCTGAAGGGCGCAGAATAGCAGATAAAACCAGAGAAAAAGCAAGGAAAAAAGAGCTGATCCCGGCTGCGTCAGCAGCACGTTGTGTGCTGTGCGGAGCCGGGCAGCTCTTTTTCGCGTCATTAGTGTTATTAAGGAAGGGTTTAATGGTTGCAGTTCAGCATGATTTCAGTATTAGTCTCTGTAATTTTCCCTAGGTCTGTAGTGCGTGTGAAGCAGCTGATGAGCCCTGCTGCCGTTCGCCATGCCGAGGAAGTCTTTGTACAGCCTCTTGACTGCCGGATTGTTGTGGGATTTTCTTATGTATGTGTTTCTGTCTTCCCTGTACAGACCTTTTGCTCTCTCTTCCTTGATATCGATCCAGTTGCGGACATCTGAGAGCTGGAGAGGCTGACCGCCTCCGTTGATGCAGCCGCCAGGGCATGCCATTATCTCCACGAAGTGGAATTCTTCACCGGCTTCGATTGCATCCATCAGTTTTCTGGCATTGCCGAGCCCATGAGCTACTGCGGCGCGTATGTTGAGATCGTTGATCTTTATCGAAGCGATCTTGATGCCTTCAAGGCCGCGGAGATCTTCGTACTCGAAGTTATCTGCGGAGCTTCCTGTCAGCAGATCGGATACGGTCCTCAGTGCTGCTTCCATGACACCGCCAGTAGCACCGAATATCACACCTGCACCTGATGCGTTGCCGAACGGCATATCGAAATCGCTGTCTCCGAGATCAGGGAAATCTATACCAGAGTCGTATATCATCGTACCGAGTTCTCTGGTCGTGATGACGATATCGACATCAGCCAGTCCGTTTACTGACATTTCAGGTCTCGCAGCCTCGAACTTCTTGGCAGTGCAAGGCATCACCGATACGACTACGATATTCTCGGGATCGATGCCGTTTTTCTCAGCATAATATGTCTTCAGGATGGCGCCGAACATCTGGTGCGGTGATTTGCATGTTGACAGGTTGTCGAGCATGTCGGGATAATTGTGTTCGCAGAACTTTATCCATCCAGGTGAGCACGATGTTATCAAAGGAAGCTTTCCTCCGCCTCTTATCCTGTCGATCAGCTCTGCGCCTTCCTCCATGATCGTCAGATCGGCACCTGTATCTGTATCGAACACTTTGTCGAATCCCAGCATCCTCAGCGCAGTCACCATTTTGCCGGTGACAGGTGTGCCTATAGGCATGTCGAAGTCTTCGCCGAGGGCGACTCTGACTGCCGGAGCCGTCTGCGCGATGACATGCTTTGAAGGATCATGTATAGCTTCCCATACTTTGTCCATATCGCTCTTTTCGCGAAGTGCGGCAACAGGACATACGTTGATGCACTGACCGCAGTTGACGCAAGGTGTATTGCTCAGCGACATGTTGAACGGCGATGCCACCTGTGTATTGAAGCCTCTGTTCACGACGTCTATAACACCGACTGTCTGCACGTTTTTGCATACACTGACGCAGCGTCTGCAAAGTATACACTTGTTCGGATCTCTCACGATGGACGTGCCTATATCCAGAGGCATCTTTTTGCTTTCTCCCTCAAAGCGAACTTCTCCGACTGACAGCTTGTTTGCCAGAGCCTGAAGTTCGCAGTCCATCCAGCTTCGTGAGCATGTCTGACATCTCGCGTTGTGATTCGAAAGTATGAGCTCAAGGTTGACCTTTCTCGCTTCCATTACCTTAGGCGTGTGAGTGTATACCTCCATGCCTTCCGAAACAGGATGCACGCATGCAGCCTGCAGTGCGCGGGCACCTTTTACTTCAACTACGCACATCCTGCAGCAGCCGATCTCATTGATGTTCTTGAGGTAGCAGAGTGTAGGTATATTGATGTTCACTTCCTTTGCAGCCTTAAGTATCGTATAGTTTTCCGGAACATATAAATTAATGCCATCTATTGTTATATTCACTTTGTTCATTTTTTACGCGACCTCCTTCATATTATGCGTTCTTGAGAATGGACTTGAACGGACATTTTTCCATACAGATGCCGCACTTGACGCATTTATCCTGATCGATAACGAATGGAGTGTTTTTGTCGCCCGAAATAGCGCCTGCAGGGCAGTTTTTCTTGCAGATGCTGCAGCGTTTGCAGGTGCTTTCGAAGATGATGTATCTGACCATGGACTTGCATACGCCGGCAGGACATTTTTTGTCGACAACGTGTGCCATGTATTCATCTCTGAAGTATCGCATAGTGGAAAGCACGGGGTTGGGAGCAGTCTGGCCGAGTCCGCAGAGGGCAGAGGCCTTGATATTTCTGGCCAGGATCTCAAGCTTTTCGAGATCTTCGATCTGGCCTTTCCCTTCTGTTATCCTTGTGACGATCTCAAGCATCCTCTTGGTGCCGATCCTGCACGGAGGACATTTGCCGCATGATTCATCAACCGTGAACTCCAGGAAGAACTTGGCCAGGTCGACCATGCAGGTGTCTTCATCCATTACGATCAGACCGCCGGAACCCATCATCGAGCCGAGTGCGATGAGTGAATCGTAATCAATAGGGGTATCGAGCTCAGAGGCAGGTATGCATCCGCCTGACGGACCGCCTGTCTGCGCCGCCTTGAATTCCTTGCCGTTAGGTATCCCTCCGCCTATATCATAGATGATCTCGCGAAGAGTCGTTCCCATAGGGATTTCTACAAGACCTGTATTGTTTATTTTGCCGCCTACGGCAAAGACTTTGGTTCCCTTTGATTTTTCAGTTCCTATATTTGCAAACCATTCCGCACCCTTGAGGATGATCATCGGGATATTTGCATATGTTTCAACGTTGTTCAGTATAGTAGGCTGACCGAACAGCCCTTTGACTGCAGGAAAAGGCGGTCTTGGCCTGGGCTCGCCGCGGTGCCCTTCGACGGAAGTCATCAGTGCAGTCTCTTCGCCGCATACGAAAGCACCGGCGCCGAGTCTGACGTCGAGATTGAAGTCGAAGCCTGTGCCGAATATGTCTTTGCCAAGCAGTCCGTATTCTCTGGCCTGGTTTATCGCGATCGTAAGTCTTTCGACGGCAATCGGATATTCAGCTCTGACGTAGACGTAGCCCTGGTTCGCTCCGATAGCATATCCCGCGATAGTCATCGCTTCGATAACTGAATGAGGATCTCCCTCAAGGACTGATCTGTCCATAAATGCACCAGGGTCACCTTCGTCGGCATTGCAGCATACGTATTTCTGCGCGACCTGCTGAGAAGCGGCAAATGACCATTTAACACCGGTAGGGAAGCCTCCGCCTCCGCGCCCTCTGAGCTGAGACTCTTTTATCGTATCTACGACGTCTTCAGGCTCCATCTTCGTAAGGACTTTTTCGAGTGCAAGATATCCGTCGCGCGCTATGTATTCATCTATGTTTTCAGGGTTTATCGCACCGCAGTTTCTGAGTGCTACACGCTTCTGTTTTGAGAAGAAATCGACATTCTCGAGAGCGTTTTCAATCTTTTCGGCATCCTTGTCTCCGGCCAGAAGTCTTCGCACAGGAGTGTCGTTCTTGATATGGCTTTCGAAAATCTCGTTCACATCTTCCGGCTGCACCAGAGTGTACATGATGTGTTCAGGGTAGAACATCATGATAGGACCTTCTGCGCAGAGCCCGAAGCATCCTGTCTTGATGACCTTGATATCGTCTTCGAGCTGGTTTATCTTGATAAGCCTTTCCAGTCCCTCAATGATCTTCATGGAGCTTGAGGACGTGCAGCCAGTTCCTCCGCAGACCATGATGTGCATTTTTCCGCCTTCTTTAGTAGGCGATGCATCCGGTTTTACACGGATCATCAGGTCGGCCTGTTTGCTTTCTCTTATTTTGTTGATATCCGCAATGCTTTTTATCATCATTCCACCTCCTGAAGCTTGTCGAATCTGTCGATTATGCCATCGACGTCATCAGGCACCAGTTTACCGAAGACTTCGTCGTTGATCGTTACAACGGGCGCCAGTCCGCATGCTCCGATGCAGCGGCATGCGTCGAGAGAATATCTGCCGTCTTCCGTGCATTCTCCGACGTCGATCGAAAGTCTTGTCTTGAATTTGTCAAGGATATCATTAGCGCCCTTGACATAGCATGCAGTACCCATGCAAACATTTATCTGGTACTTGCCTTTAGGATTTATGGAAAACTGTGTGTAAAAACTTACTACGCCGTATACCTCAGCCAGAGGGATATCCAGCTTTTCAGCGATCTCGCGCTGTACTTCCAGCGGCAGGTATCCGTATATTTCCTGTGCTTCGTGGAGTACAGGGATGAGTGCGCCCTGAGTATCTTTGTACTTTGCAATGATTTCGTCTAGCTTTGCAGCGTTTTCTTTCGCTGCAGTACACATCGTGCAACTGTTGCTCATGCAAATCTCCTTTCGTGGTTTGAGTAATTCTGAAAATTGCGATTTTGGAAACTATTCATATAATACAATTATTCTCAATAAGCTGTCAATGAAAAAGGAGGCGCCTTGTTGAAAAATGTTAAAAAATTATCCAGGGAGTGCGGTAAAACACATCCCTGGAATATAGAAGATCTTGATCAGATTTTAAAATAAAGATGATGAAAGCGATATAAAATATTTCCTGACTGTAAAACCGCTGCATATATAGCCGTTTATGCGCTGGTGCCTTTTATAAGAACAGCGGTCTGGCGCAGGCTCAAACTGTCTGGGCTATGTTGTCTGCAGCAGCGCATGCGGATGAATACGCAAACTGCAGGTTGTATCCGCCGGTGATGCCGTCGATGTCCAGCGCTTCTCCGATAACATAGATCCCCGGAAGCTTTTTGGCCTGCATGGTTGACAGATCGATGCATGAAAGATCCACTCCTCCGCTTGTGCACATGGCTTTGCTGAAGCCTGACACGGAGATGATCTCGAAAATCTCCCCTGTCAGCTGTGCGGCAAGCTTTTTAAGTGATTCACCGTATCGTGCAGTCAGCAGCTGGCAGAAGCGTTTAGGAAGCCCGAATTCATCAGCTATGACGTTGGAAAGCCTGGAGCTGCTTTGATGATCAGCTTTTTTGAGCCTGCCGAGAACAGTATCCCGGTCGAGCGGATACAGATAGCTGATCTGTATCGTATCACCCGGTGCAGAGTATTTGGATATGTTGAGTACTGCAGGGCCTGACAGGTCGTTGTGTGTAAAGAGCAGGCCGCCGGAGTTCGCGGCTTCTTTTCTGCCGTTTTTAAATATGGAAACTGCAGCATTTTTGAACGATATCCCGGAAAGCTCGCCGTAAGGGTAATCTTTTATCTGAACAGATGACAGCGCGGGCTTCAGTTCCGTGCATTTGAGC